>JAGGVT010000032.1 GCA_021157815.1 bacterium
ATACAGCTGGAAGTAACCTTCCTCTGATGTGTAATATTCCTGAACCGGCAGATTAAATGTGTTCACAATGTAAACGTACGCATTCTCAATCGGAAGACCGGTTTCCTTATCCTGGACAAAACCCTCGATTGAACCATAAACCGGAAGCGAACCCTGCTCGTTGTATATCTCAAGACCATTGCTGGTCGCGACAAGCAGGTTGCCCCAGTAATCAACAAGCGCCATATTTGGGCTTGGACTCGTAAGGAACATCCTTATGAAATCGCCCTGGGATGTGAATATCTGAACACGGTCGTTACCGGTATCGCTAACAACATGGTTTTGGGTAATTGGGTCAATCGCGACACCCATGGGACCCTGGAATTCACCAGGACCTGTTCCCATGCCGTTCATTCGACCACCTATAACTCTTGTTACAATAATGTGTTCGCCATCAACAACCGGTTTTGTAATGATATAACAATCACTTGAAGGCATTGTAGAAACTATTCTACCCTGATAATCCATGTCAAAATCGCCTATGCTCACCACGGAGCATCCATCACGCGCTGGGGGACTTCATCCAGGGGGGTCGGTGCCATTCGCGGAAAACACAAGGGTAGTGTTTGCCATTCGCTGATATCCGACATAACCTAAAGCAGCAAGGCCCTGAATACAGTTGAAAACAGCCGGAGTTGTATATATAACCCAGTCACCCGCGGGGTCCATAGGCTCACCATAAGCATCCGGCCATTCTGGACGCGGAGGACCTGTGTACCAAAAGTCATGTATTGGCGGTTTAAAAGGTGCATCCTGGTCATACGAGAGAATGACATCGCCAACGTCGCAACTTTCAACTGTTGAGCCGATATCAGGGTGCCAGTCCCCACGATCTTCACAATCGTCATCACCAATCCAGGCTCCACCACTGTTGATTTTAACATATGTGCGTCCGCTATATGGATGATAGCAATAGCCTATTGGAGATGCGACTTCCGGACACGCCCACTGCATCGTAATTGTTTCATCGCAACTACCTGGTGGATTATCTGGATGATTTGGATCTCCGTTGTACCAATCCTTATCGAATATGGTTGTGAGATGCCCTTCCGATACATAGATATCATCATCAATGCCGTTAGGCCTACACGACCCTCTGCCAGTGAAACTCATACCTCGTCCGGTATCGTTATTTGAAAGACTAAGAACACATCCTATGGGGTAAATCCTTTTTAGAACACCGTAGGGTGTATAAAGAAATATTCCGGCATCCTCTGTGGAAACCACAAGATCCCCGTCAAGTTCCCATTCCATGTCGCAGATTCTATAATGATTTTCTCTGAGTTCCGCATACGGTGTTGGAATCGGAGGCTCGTCCTGATCACCCTCGAAATCACCGCCCTGAGTTCCTCCAGGAGATGGCAGTGTAGGGCCACTATCTCCACTGCTGCCGCATCCCGCGAAAATACCCAGAATAAGCAACATTAAAATAATTATAATTCTTTGTGCTCCCATGTTTGTTACTCTCCTTGCTAAGCGAGCTAATCGAATTAATCAAAGTATAAAAAGGGAACCTTTTCTTAATTAGGTCATTACGTCTATTAAATGCTGAACTGAATTTTCACAACCAATTCAGCGTCGTCAACACAGGAATTCCTCCTTATGGAGGACCCCCACCGCCACCGTAGCCGGAACCTGCAGGCTGCAGCGGCAAATACCAGAATATTCTCTGGGAACCACCCGGGAAGATAAGCTGGTTTCCAAGGATATAATCAGGCAGCAAATAAGCATCCGGCACTTCCGTCACGGTAACATCCGTAAGGCCGCCCGGTACTGTTGTTGAGTAGAATCCATTTTTAGGATCACTGTCAATTTCCACGGGATCATCAGGATCAGGCAAGCCGGGAAGGAATCCCTTCCTTTCAACTCTAATCTCCACAGTGCATTCCAGAGGAACATTGTTAACCGCGCTTCGACACTCGCCCCAGATAATCCCAATCCGCTGGGCGCCCATAACATTCGACTGGAATTCCACAAGACCAAACCTGTATGCCATGGCGAGATCATGAACAACAATCATACTTTCATCGTTTCGCGTGAAGTTCGATTCATTCCAGTTCGCGCTTCCTGTAACCACAACCGGATCATTTAAGTTGCCCGGAGATGGATATTCGTAATCCCAAAGGTCCAAAGGAAAGTCAATAACAATATACTTGTGATTAAGCGTATTGTATCCCTGGCCGTCAAACTTAATCGCGCCAACATCAGCATAACTTTCTTCAGTAAGATTGGAGGATGAGTCAATAACTCCCTGGACAGTGAAATTACTTTTCATAATGCGCATGTTGGCTGCCATTATGTTATTTGTAAACTGCTGAATGGAGTAGAACATAATGTCATCGACATTGTTCAGCTCATCCACAATCTGCTCAAGGATATTGTTTGTAGGACCAAAATAAACCTCGATTTTGGTTCCGGTATCCTCAAACGTATTTTTATATAGCTGCTCTTTTCCGACACCGAACTTGCCGCGGTTGAACATCTGCTCGAAGTCAAACACGAAAGCGTCCATTACAGTGTTGACATCGGCGGCTCTCGCCGTTGTAATATTATCAATCGACATGATTGACTCAATTATAATTACATTATTAATGGTTTCACTGAAAGATGTGCAGAGGAAATCAGCACTGCCGACAAGCAGATACGTGTTATCAATAATCATGTACCGCTCGTGCATCAGTCGGTTTGCATCATCATTGTCTGTGCGTATCTGAACACCGGCATCAATCAGCTGCTGTTGAACCTGTCGAGTTGTTGCAGGCAGCGTGGGGTCAATGAAATCAAAATTGCTTTTTTCAGTAACTACCCTTATCTGCACTCCACGGGTTGCAAGACCAACCAGAATTGAGGCAATATCTGCGTTGTTAACCATAGTGGAGGCGATTTCCATGGTGCTGACAGTATTTTCCATCAGTTCGATTATATATCGCTGATCGTGATACTCCAGACCAACACCCTCAGTTAGGTACTTGGAATAAGGATCATTCGAGTCGAATCCAATCTGCCTGAATATCGGATCAGTAAAAACCGCCTTGACTTTTGAATTCGAAGCGATATTGAATCCGAACGGTCCTTTTTCATCGGGATTACTGCATCCGGTTAAAACAAGCACCAAGACAATCAATATAGCTACAGGAGCCGTCCAGACAGCTATTTTGCGAAGGTCTTTCATAAGGTGCACTCCTTGTGCTCTATAAATAAAATATAAAATGTATAATTCAACATCCAGCCAACACACAGTAACAACTGGAAAGCATGATTAATCTCATTCAGGGTGATTTAACCATCGCCGCACTGGCGGTCATCATGCGGACCCTCACGCTCGAATCCCGGGAAGCATGGGTCAAACGCTTGCTGCCCGTCACCATCATCGATTACATCAAAACCTTCAGGCGGATCAAACGGCTGATCGCCTTCACCCGGATAAAGCACAAAATTCAGCGTGCCTGTTGAATCAGGTGATAAAGACCAATACTGTGGCGGGGTTCGCTTATATCCATCAGCGTTTGCGCGAATCCAAATCTTACCGACCGGCACCGCTACATCAAACATACCGGTTATACCAGTCAATGAGGTAACCTTTATCTCTCCGCCAACTGTATCCTCCGCTGGGAATGTGCTGATAGGAACCGACCATATTTCAATGGTGGCATCCGGTATGGGCGAATCATCAATAATGGTGATTACATGCCCATTCATTGAGCCCATCGAACGCGTGGCACCGGAGGTTGTGTCATCATCACCGCATCCCGAAAACAAAAACAACGCGGTGATTGCAATTAAAGTAATTATCATGTTTTTCATTATGTCATCTCCCGGCACAATTTAATATTTATAGTCGCCAGAATCTATCCCTCAGATTTTTCTTCAGGATAATCTACAAAGCAGAAATAATAACAACTAACGCAAATCATTTCAAGGTCTAAAATATTTATATCAACCTGAATCCATTTCATAATGCCTGACTCGCTAATTCCACCTTTCAATTCTAACCATCCATACTGTATTTCGCCAACATCAATCTGTTATTAATAGTATCATCAGGACACTACATAAATTTACCATAAGTTACAAAGGCTGTCAAGCTTTTTACAATATTAATTTTCTAAGCATCATGGATAATTTCAAAATCCGAATTCGCCTTCAGCCATTCCTTGCCATATACAGCATAATCGCGCTGCCTGGCATATCGCAGCGTTTGCTTCGATATATACGCAAGAGAAACAAGAATACATGTAACACCAAAAACCCTCGCCTGCCGGGCGAAAAAGTTCCTGACAGTGTTAATCCCAAGCCCTCCTTCTTTATCAGGCAGGACAATTCGCATTATCATCTTTTCCGAATTAAGCAGCCCCTCGCGAATGGCGATTAAATCAACCTCGTTATCAGAGGCTGAAATGATATCGCGGATATAGTAGCCCCGGTTCATGAGCATTTTTCTCGCCGCGTCAACGCCGCTTTTCATCACAGGATCATGTTCTTTCGGTTGTTTTTTCTTAAGCATTTTTCATCACTATCTACTACTCTATATATTATATGAATCTCTCACCACTAATATGGTATGATTTTTATGTATTGAGTTTCATATAGAAAGGTTCATTTATTTGTAACGTGGCACTTTTCCCGGAACCCCGGTGAAGGGACACCGGGTTACACGTTAACTTTAGCAGGATCCCGGGAAATGGATTCCCGGGCTACACGTTAACCTACTAACCTGCTAACCTGCTAACCTACTAACCTACTAACCTGCTAACCTGCTAACCTACTAACCTACTAACCTGCTAACCTGCTAACCTACTAACACGTTAACCTACTAACCTGCTAACCTACTAACCTGCTAACTTATTAACCAACAACCATCAACGCCGCGATTCCTGCAATAAGGCAGTAAATCGCGAATCCGGCTATTTTTCCCTTCGCCAGAATGTGAATCAGTATCCTGATTGCGATTACACCGAATATTGCCGATGCGATAAACCCAACTATATAATTGCCAACTGGAATGCTCAACGTGCCCTCATCAATGAAGTCGAGGTATTTCATTGCGGACGCCAGAATTATTGTTGGAACAGAAAGAAGGAAAGTGTATCGCGCCGCCTCTTTGCCGCTTAATCCGAGCAACATTCCGATTACAATCGTTGTTCCGCTGCGGCTGATTCCGGGGAAAACCGCAATCCCCTGACCCAGCCCAACCAGAAAAGCTGTGGCGGGTTTTACAGTGCCTATCCCGCCTTTTCCTTTTGCGATAAGCGAAAGCGCGAGAATCACAGCGGTAACAATCAATCCAGATGCCGCCCACTGCGGATTTTTGAACGCCGCCTCGAAAAATTTATCAATCGGAACTCCAACGATTCCGGTAGCGACAATGCTTATCAGGAACATCAGAAATATCTTTTTAGGAATTGAATCCGGTTTATTCTCATCCTTGTTTGCGTCGCTTTTAATCGAACGGAATAATCCTGTGATGTCGTTCCAGTAACAGAATAAAACCGCGACCACAGTACCGAGATGCAGAACCAGGATAAACAGAATCGCCTCATCAAGCGCGGCCTGGTCAACGCCAAGAAAATGCTGCGCCAGAACAAGGTGTCCGGATGATGAAATCGGGAGAAATTCAGTAAGCCCCTGAAGGATTCCCAAGATAAGCGCATCGAGGATTCCCAATTATTTCACCTCGATTATTTTTACAATAATCAACGGACGCAATCCTGTGTGCCTGAAAAACAACCTGCTTAACTTTTGCTCAGATCTTTCCCTGATTACTGAAAAGCTTTTTAAATCATGCGCTCTTATTGTGTTTAAACTGTCGAGCAGGCTTGTCTCCGCTCTTTCGAAAACATATTCCCACTTCTGGCGATTCACAAAACCGCGGCTGTTTAACTCAATCCTGACAACTTCACGTTTGCTTTTATTATAGAAAATCGCGGCAATAATCACACCCGCGGATGCCATCTTTGAACGTTCATTCGCCAGATGAACCCACTCATCCTCGACAACGTCGCCGCGAACAAGCTGCTCTCCGCTTGTAACGCCGCTCTGGATGGAAACATCATCGGCATATAATCGAATCCTGTCGCCGGGCCTGGTTAGAAGAACATCGGAATACTGCCGTCCCATTTTAAGCATGAGGTCCCTGAATTCCATAAAATTCCTCGATTCACCATGAAACGGCATGACGTATCGCGGGCTGACAGTGTTATAGAGAATTTTTATTTCCTCTCTGGATGCGTGCCCTGAAACATGAACCTCTTCGGAATCGGAGGTTATCACTTTCGCGCCGAGGTCAAAAAGGCGGTTTATAATTCTGCCGATTGCCGCTTCATTGCCCGGAATTGGATTCGCGGAAATAATCACCCTGTCGCCATCCCTGATTGACACCTGATGTTCTCCGCTTGCCATCCTTGATAGAACGCTCATCGGTTCGCCCTGGCTGCCGGTCGCGAGAATCATCAACTCCTCATCCCGAAATGCATCCATGTTTTCAGGCTCGACAATCATGCGGTCAGGTATTTTAAGGTAACCTAGCTCACGCGCTGTCTGAACATTGAGAATCATGCTTCTCCCAAGAATGACAACCTTTCGTTCGAACCTTTCAGCTACATCAACCGCCTGCTGAATCCTATGGAAATGCGAGGAGAACATCGCGATGAAAATCCTTGATGACGCGCGCTCGAAAATTCTCTCGAATGTCAAACCGATTCTGCGCTCGGATGGTGTAAAGCCTCGCGTGCTGACATTGGTAACATCTATCATGAGAATGTCAACGCCGCTTTCGCCCCATGCGCCAAATTTCCGAAGGTCGGTGCGTTCATCGTTTATCGGTGTCTGGTCGAGTTTGAAATCGCCTGAATGTACGATTGTTCCAGCCGGTGTTTGTATTCTCAATCCAATACCAGCCGGGATTGAGTGATTTATAAGCGCTGTGGAAATATGGAAATTCCCGCCAATTGTGAATTCATCCCCGGGCTCGATTATCTCGAATGAGAGTTTCCGTTTATTCTCACTGTCAATAAATTTGTTCTCAATCAAACCGGCAGTGAGATTGGTGGTATATATCTTCGAGCTGATGTCACGGAATAAATACGTCAGCGCTCCGATATGATCCTCATGGCCGTGAGTGATTATTATTCCCTTAAGTTTATCCGCCCGTTCGAGAAGATACTCAAAATTCGGGATGATGACATCGACACCGTAATCATCCTCAGCGGGAAAAATAATTCCGGCATCGACAAGAATCATTTCATCATCGCACTCGATAACAAAACAGTTCTTGCCAATCTCTCTAACGCCGCCAAGAGGCGTTATGCTTAGTGAAAAGTTCTTTTTCGTTTTAATTTTCATATCCTGTTATGTTGACATAATACTACAAAAATGCGACAATATTAGTGCAGGTCTGATCCCGTCTTTAGCGGCGGGGGTAGGTCCTGCTTCTTTATTCTTATAATTAATTATATTCATTCCTATAATACACCATTAAGGTCTCAGTATCCCTTCAGGATCCTTTCTTGTTGCTTTAGTAATTAAAATCGGCTTTAAAATATCAAATGAGTGTTCAATACACTTTCTGGAAGGTATCGGACTTTCTCGTCTTAAAAGGGAATAAGCAATAAAGTCTGCAATTTGAATGAAGTATGAATGATCAGACTGTTTGAAAAAAGGATCTTCAATAATTCTTTCCAGAGTAATGTTTTTTGTTTTTTTGCCCGTATCAGTCCATGTGCCGGATGAACTGGGAATGGGATTATATACATGCATTTTTCTTGAAAGACGTGTTAAAGCATTTTCCTTGCCTTCATCACAGATTAAGATTGCTCTGCTATCCCATGCTTGCATTGTTCGGTTTATCCTGTTGAGCAATCTCTCAAATGCCCTTTCTTCCTGTTTACGTGGAAAACACGCATTGAATAATTGTAAACCAGGCATTTGTGAAACACACTGTAAAATATAACTAAATAGATAAATTCTCCTTGATTTTGTTACAACATCTGGGGCAATCTGACCTCTGCCTGACACAAACTTCCATGCGTGAAGTTCTTTTTGCACATAGATTCCATCCGACTGCTTTAGTTCCTTTCTTATCGAACGCATATATCTAAAAGCTTCCATCCAATCATCTTCATGTATCACCATTGCTGAATAGATACATGTTTTAGGGTCTTTTGAGTCATCAATGTATATCAAGTGCATTTTCTTTAAATAACTTCCTTCTGAAACATGATAGTTAGTGCAAGTTTAACCTCACTCCCAATCCGCAACCGCGACACAATCCAGACTCATGTTATCACGATTTCCCGACAAATATGAATGATAACCCGCAAGCGCGATCATCGCGCCGTTGTCCATGCAGTATTCAATCGGCGGAATTGACAGTTTCAGTTTGTCCCTATCGCACCATTCATACAGCCTTTGCCTTAACAAAGTATTCGCGCTCACTCCACCCGCGACATTCACTTCCTCTACACCAGTGGATTTAACCGCCTTTTTAAGCTTCGCGATAAGGACATCCACAATGGCAGCTTCAAGCGACGCTATAAAATCCTTTTGGCGTAATTTGGTTCTACGCTTTCTATCAAGAACAAGCACCGCAGCGGTTTTCAATCCGCTGAAGGAAAATTCAAAACCATCGCTGTTAATCATTGGGCGAGGCAGCTTCAGAATTTCAGGATTGCCTTTACGCGCAATCTCATCCATCCTTGCGCCAGCGGGGAAGCCAAGCCCCAAAACTCTTCCCAGTTTGTCGATAACCTCGCCGGCGGCATCATCACGGGTCGCGCCAAGTAATGTAAATTCGTTTGGCGATTTAACATGCAAAAGTTCGGTATGTCCGCCTGATACAATCAAGCTGACATTCGGATACTCTATAGCCTCACCGGATAACGCCGGCGCGAGAAGATGTCCCACCAGGTGATTTACACCTATAAGCGGTTTTTTGTAAACAAGCGAAAATGTTTTGGCGAATGTCATTCCTATTAATAGAGAACCGAGAAGCCCCGGATGCGATGTTACCGCGACAAGGCTAATTTCATCAACACTCAGACGTGTCTTTTCCATTAACCGTTTGAACAGCGGATTTATTACCTCAAGATGCACTCTCGATGCTATCTCCGGCACAACTCCGCCATACTCCTTGTGAAACTCCTCCTGATCCTGGCTGACCATGCAGAGAACCTGCCCCTTTTCATCAACCAGCGCAAGCGATGTGTCATCGCAGCTTGTTTCTATTCCAAGCGTTATGAAAATGAGACTTCACCCTCCCTGCCCGGAGTCCACATTATAAGCGCATCCTCGCAATTATCTTGGTAATATCTCGGGCGAATTCCGACATCTACAAATCCATGCGACCGATACAAATTTATCGCCGGTTCATTAGATGCCCGCACCTCCAGCGTAAAACGCTTGACTCCATTCGCGCGGCCATACTCCATTGTATGAACTAAAAGTTTTTTTGCTATATCCTTATGCCGGTATTCATCCAATACAGCCATGTTTACAATGTGGCCTATTGTTTCAAAACTCCACAGGCCTGCATATCCGACAATCATTTCATCCTGAATGAAAATGAAATAATTCGCGTGCGGATTATGGATTAAATCATACTCGAATGCGTATCTTGACCACGGCGCGGGAAACGATGATTCCTCGATGTGCATTACGCCATCAAGGTCATCCATTGTCATTCGCCTGATTTGCCCTGAGGGTGTCACTTTGTTTTCTCCTTTCGCAAAAAAGGGGACAGTCCTAAAAATGTTTCAAATCTGATATTTTCAATAGGCATTAGCTAAAACCCCAGTGTTTATCATATCTATAAGCGTGGTTTGGACTGTCCCCTTTTTTGCTCAGCCGGCGATGGGCGAACGTAAAGCGGCTTCAACACCAACGGGTCAGCGACGATGCACATATCCGGAAATTTATCCAGAAACCGCAATGCTCGATCAGCCTGAGGCAGTGAATTGTTTTTTCCCAATATTGAAATTTCAATCCCATCCCACAACGCCAATCCGTCCAGCACACCGACACCCTCGCCGTAAATTACAAGCTTTGCGCCATCGGGAATATCCTTCATCCAGCCACAAATTCTGTCGGGTTTGCCGTCGCTAATGTCATGGATATTTTCGAACGTACGATTGCTGTCCAAATGATAAAGCGCGGCGTAACATTCAAATCGAGTCGATGGCGTCAGTGCGAGATAATATATATCAGGCTGAAAATCATCGATTCCGAGATAATATGACCTGACCGGAATCAAATTCGCGCCTGTCAACTGGCAGAATGTTTTCGCGAAGCTTACTCCTATCCTTACTCCTGTAAACGAGCCGGGACCAAGGCCAATAATAACTTTCTCAACCTGCTCAGGCTGAATATTATTCTCATCCAGCGTTTTTTCAATCAGCTGGAAAAATCCGGTTTGAAGTTTTTGCGAATGATGTTCGCAGGACACAATTAATTCGCCCTCGTTAAAAACAGCAAGGGTGGATTTTTCGCATGATGTATCTATCGCAAGAGTTGTCATTCAGATTCCTGTTCTTTTAAACCTTCATTTCGTAACGCTGATGTTTCATCGGCTGTGTCGGAAGCGTCCCGCTTCTATTATGCCGACGGGACATCAGCGACACAGCCGATGGGACATCAGCGCTACGACTTGATTCGTTTGTCTATCCTAATTAACCTCGTATCCGGCTCATCCTGAAATTCCATTTCAATTATAGGAAATCTATCCCGAAGATAATCAACGAGCCGTTCTCCCCACTCGATTAGCCTAATCCCCTTCTGCATCCTTATTTCCTCGAAAACATATTCCGTTTCACTCTGGCTTTCAATGCGGTATAAATCCCAGTGATGAAGTTGCCCTCGCGGCGTATCGTAAACCCTCTCTATTACATAGCTGGGACTTCTCACACGGCCCTCATAACCAAGCCCTTTTGCGATTCCCCTGATAAGAACGCTCTTTCCAACTCCAAGAGATCCGGTAACCGGAATTATTATTTCATCCGGCAGGTGAGCGGCAATTTTAATCCCAAGCGCGATTGTATCCGCCTCTGAGTGGGAAATAATCGTGCTGAAACCGCCCATCAAACCTGCCCCTCCGGCTTGCTGAAATGGTCAAATCCCCACGTATTCATTTCACTCTCTGAGCCATCAGGCATTACAAGCGCCGCGCCGTCGCCACGTGTTACATGTCCAATTCGAGTTACCGTTAATCCTGATTTCTCTTCAAGCAGTTTTTTTATTTCGTCAAAACGATTGCTTTCGCAGCAGAACAAAAGTTCGAAATCCTCACCGCCGATTGCTATTTCCTTTTGCGGATTTTCACCTCTGCTTTGCCAGAATTCATCGAGCCTCTCTGTTACAGGCAAACTCTCAGAGTTTATTATCACTCTCAGATTATTTCTTTTAGCGATTCGAGAAGCATCCCGCGCTATGCCGTCCGAAAGGTCAATGCAGCCGCGGATACCATAAAACTCGCGTAAAACAATTGCGGCGTCAATTCGCGCTTTGGGTCTTAAAAACGAATCAACCAATTTTCTTTCATCGCTTAGAACATTACTGACTTTAGATTGAAGAATCATCAGCCCGGCTCTGGATTCGCCCGGATATCCCGTTACAACAACGCAGTCGTTTTCTTTTACTCCACCTCTTGCCAGCGCTTTCCCCTTTGGAACTTTACCTAAAAGCGTAATGTTGCAGAAAAACGATTTCGATTCGCTTAAATCGCCGCCAAGAAGAATAACCGAGTATTCCTCCGCAGCTTTTTTCAAACCCTCAAGAAACGATTCCAGCTGCATGATAGGAGTTGAATCAGGCAGCCCGATAACAACAACCATCCCAAGCGGACTTGCCCCCATCGCTGCAAGGTCGCTTAAATTGACAACCAGAGATTTATATCCAAGGTCGAAATACGACATCCAGTCGAACAGAAAATCCGCGCCCTCGACAAGAACATCAGAAGTAACAACCAGTTCTTCATCAGAAAGCAGCTTGCCGGACAAAACCGCGGCGTCATCCAGAAGAGCCGGAATAACCAGAGAATCAGGCGCGATAAGTTCTTTGGGAAACACTTTCCGGATAAGTTCAAGAATCCCATCCTCGCCTGTGTCCGCAACGGTTTGTGTCGAACCGCCAATCATATTTAGAAATTTGTCCTGTTCGACCAAGATATCCTTCCCTTCGATTGCAGGATTTGAATATGTGAATTTTATTCGTAGGGGTGGGTTTAAAACCCACCTCTACGTTTTGAATCGTATATGTTTTACAAATATATTTTTCCTGGGAGCGCTGGACTCTGACCGGCATCTGTTTAAGCTAACTGGAAATAGTAAAACTGAATCTAACAAGTATGGTTGATAAACTCAACCCTTGTCTTTCGATATCTCATCTGCTAGACAAACTTTATCGATTTCCATTAACCTTGCTAAAATGCCGGTCAAAGACCAGCGCTCCCAGGTTCAGATTTTTTACAGATACTACAAAAGAACAAGGTGTCAACTAATTATCATTTAATTTTCTTAGGAGTTTTTTTCAGTCCGGCATCCTGTGTGGTAATAAACGCGCAGAACTCACCGCACATGGTACACGCACCGGATTCATCAGTGCTGTCAGTGGGAAGTTCATCGCGTTTTTCCTTTGCCCTGTCAGGATCAACCGCGAGTTTGATTTGCTTCTCCCAGTCAAGGTCCGCGCGCGCACGTGACATTTCATTATCCCAATCAATCGCATTGGGAATTCCTTTCGCGATATCCGCAGCGTGAGCCGCGATCCGTGACGCAATCACGCCTCTTCTGACATCATCCAGATTTGGAAGCGCCAGATGTTCCGCCGGAGTTACATAACAGAGATAATCCGTGCCTGCAGCGGCTGCAATCGCGCCGCCAATCGCGCCGACCAGCTCATCGTAACCGGGAGCGACATCGGTAACAAGCGGGCCAAGAACATAAAACGGCGCACCGTGGCAAATCTTTTTCTGCATTTCCACATTCATTACGACTTCATTCAGCGGGATGTGCCCGGGCCCCTCAACAATAACCTGTACTTTCTTAGCCCACGCTCGTTCTGTCAGTTCGCCAAGAACCACCAATTCAGAGATCTGCGCCGCGTCTGACGCATCATTAAGGCTTCCCGGACGAAGCCCGTCACCAAGTGAAATTGTTACATCGTAGCGATAAAGTATATCGAGAAGCTCATCGTAATATTCATAAAGCGGATTTTCATCTCCATTGTGAGCAATCCATGCGGCGATAAGGCTTCCGCCACGGGATACAATCGATGTCAATCTGTTGCTTTCACGCAATACTTGAACAGCCGCGCGAGTAACACCGGCATGAAGAGTCATGAAATCGACTCCCTCCTGAGCCTGCCTTTCAATCACCTCGAAAAAATCATCCTTAGTCCAGCTGTGATCCGTCTTTTTCTTGTCGCGAACCAGTTTGATAAGTTCATAGATGGGAACAGTGCCAAGCGGAAGCTGAGCTTCCTGCAACATTCTTTTCCGAATCATAAATAGATTGCCGCCGGTTGAGAGGTCCATTACCGTGTGGGTGCCATGCTTAATTGCAATTTTGAGTTTCTCGATTTCAAATTCACCGTTGTGGAGCAAGGGTGATGTTCCCAGGTTCGCGTTGACTTTTGTCGTAAGGCCTTCACCAATGCCTATCGGATCGAAAGTTCGGTTTATGTTTCGCGGGATTGCGATTCTGCCCGATGCCACACGTTGCCTGATAGAATCGGGATCAACATGCTCGGCATTCGCAATAAACGCCATCTGAGACGTTATTTCACCATTAAGTGCTTTCTCAATCTGTGTGCTCATTTTATATACTCTACCTGATCTATCCTTAACGAAAAAAAAAATATCTTGATTTCAACCAAACTTAAGATTATAATTCATCTTTTGTGATTATCAAAGAATTATAGTGGCTGGCAGGTTAAAATGTCTCAAAAATGTGATATATGTGGCAAGGGTCCGATGTCTGGAAACAGTGTTTCGCACTCTCATCGAAAGACTCGTAGAAAATTCTACCCGAATCTTCACAGGGTTACCATTGAGGAAAACGGCAGGAAAGTAAGGAAGAAAATCTGCACCCGATGCCTTAAAACAATGTCTAAAGCTCGATAAGAACCGGACAAAAATCCACGCGTTAACCAGAAAGCCTTCGGGCTTTTTTTTTGCGCATATCTTGATATGCCTGGAAAGTTGTCCAGTGCCATACTGGAACAAGCAACAAATAACAGCATAGGGCTATAGAGCCTGTCGGGAAAACATGTTGAATTTTAAATATACTATTCTCCTGATAACTCTCGGGTGCCGCCCACACATCACGTCTTTTTGTGATTTGTGGGTGAAATGCGTAACTTAGCATCATGTCACCCATAAAGCCGAGACGGCTGTATGGGCGGCACCCGACGTTTTAAATCAGATTGGCGCCTTTTCCGACAGGGCCTTTAAACCCATACTGATTGTATATATATCCTTCGCTTAATTCGCGTGCATCTTATTAGAGGATTCTAACTGGGCAATTCTACTCTTCAATGCTTTCAGCGCTTTCTGCCGGTTATTAAACAACGGGACAATGGAATCAAAACGCAATGTCTTGTAAATCTTCGATAACACCTTATCGGTTATCATCACAGCCAGCAACCCACCATGATACTCAACGGATTTTTTGTGAAGCGCTATAAGGCATTCCAGGCCCATCGAATCAAAATAACTTACTTCTGACCAGTCTAACAGAACCGCTTTCGCACCTTGAACATAACTGTTCTCCACAAGATTATGCAGAAGATCCTCATGTGTTCTTTGCAGTGTTCCTCGACATTCAATAATTGCAATGTCACCAATATGCTCAGCTGAAACATTCAACATATTCATTAATCTCCTCCAAAATTGACAGGTGTAAAACTGCAGGGGCGTTGCATATAATAGTCGCTTTAACCCGGGTTCCTTCAAGGCGGACATTTCAATCATGCATGAAATTTTATAACGTCGAAAATACCATGCATTCTTCCAACTCACATGCAACGGCCTATATTATTATCCGGTCTGGGGGTGATGTTTTATCATGAAAAACGGAAACGACAAAAATAAATGAAAAAAACGCCCTATCAGGGCGAGTTAAAAATCAATTTACAGGGGATATCCAGGCTCTATTTGGTCGAGTGAGATACCACGTTTCTTGCCTGTGGACCTTTCTGGCCGATTACAAGGTCGAATACTACCTTGTCTCCCTGGTTGAGTATCCTGAAACCCTCACCGGGTATCGCTGTGAAGTGCACGAAAATATCCTCCCCTTCCTGAGAGGTGATAAACCCGTACCCTTTTTCGATATCAAACCACTTAACTACACCGTCTGCCACTTTGCGTGAACCTCCGTATAAAAAGAAATTAGCGATGAATTGTAACCAAGCATGGTTCTATATGTCAAGTTATTTCAGTGATATATCCAATGCGATTCACTGTTTCTTTTAGGAAAATTCAGTGGCGTGCTTTAAACACGGCACTTGCCCTAAATCCGCGATGGGATATTTTCGTATCACCTACGGCTCGCAGGTTATGTGGGAAGCTCTCGTTTTTCTGGTTAACATTGAATTCACCAATCATTGAATTCACCAATTGGGTGATAAATTGTCATTCTGAACTTGATTCAGAATCCATATCTTTTTCGCTTGTCAAGATGGATTCCGGGGCAAGCCCGGAATGAGAACGAGTTCAATCGCGGATTTAGGGACTTGTTTTTGCCTTGACAGCGTATTTTTACATTGCTACCATTTCGCGGTTTGTCTTTTTGGAGGTAGCTACAATGACAGTCACGGTAATAGCCGGAGCCCAGTGGGGCGATGAAGGCAAGGGTAAAGTAACTGACTATTTCACTCTGAAATCGGACGCCGTAATCAGGGTGCAGGGCGGAAACAACGCGGGCCATACCGTTGTAATCGACGATGAGAAGTATGAACTTCATCTGGTGCCGTCGGGAATCCTTCACGAGGAAAAACCTGCTATGATTGGCGATGGCGTTGTTATCAATCCCGCGGTAATCACAGGCGAAATTAAAAATCTGAAATCACGAGGCATCAGCTGCGCGAACCTTAAAATCTCTCCACGCGCGCATGTCGTGATGCCATACCATGTCGCACTTGATGAAATGCGCGAGGTCAGGCCGGGCAAATTTCATATTGGAACTACGAAACGGGGAATCGGGCCTGTCTATGCCGACAAAGCGGCCAGATTCGGAATAAGAGTGGGAGACCTTCTCGACCGCGGTGAGTTTGAACTTAAACTCCGCCACGCTCTAACTGAAAAAAACGTACTCCTTCGCGAGGTCTATGGGAACCCGGGATGCGATCCGATGCGAATCATGGGAGAGTATCTTGAATACGCCCGTGAACTCGCGCCGTATGTAATAGATCCGCTCCCAATCGTGCGTGACATTCTTCAAAAAGGCGGAAATCTTCTCGCCGAAGGCGCGCAGGGAACTCTTCTCGATATCGACCACGGAACATACCCCTATGTTACAAGTTCACATCCAATTGCTGCCGGCGCATGCCTCGGAACCGGAATTTCTCCTAGGGCAATCGACAGGGTGGTCGGAATTGTAAAAGCCTACCTCACTCGAGTTGGCGAGGGGCCTTTCCCGACTGAACTGACAGATGAGATGGGCGAGGATATCCGCGAAAAGGGCGGTGAATTCGGCACGACCACCGGACGTCCAAGGCGTGTCGGATGGCTTGATTTGGTTCTGCTGAATTATGTTAACCAGATTAACGGTTTCGATGACATTGTTTTGACCAAGTTGGATGTCCTCGATGACCTTGACGAAATCAAGGTTTGCGTGGCGTATAATTTCAAAGGCGACAGGATAAAATTCCCGCCGGGTGATCTTGGTCGAATTGGTGAATGTGAACCGGTTTATCAATCACTGCCCGGATGGAACGCTCCGATTGGCGAGATTGCAAATTACAACGACCTTCCCGAAAATGCTCGCAAATATATTGAATTCATCTCAAAAACAGCCAATGTCCCGATAAGCCACATCGCTTGCGGTAAAAAGCGCCGCCAAATGATTCCGGTTGAGTAGATAATTTATTATATTGAAAAGGTACTATCCGGTTAAAATGGAACTAAAACTGAAATATCTGAGAATACCCCACGATGGTAGTAAAAAGGAGACTGCCCCAAACAAGTGAATAAGTGCAGTATAAATGAGGGTTTGCAGCATAGTGTATTGACAACATCAGATTTGAAGTCTCTTGTGGACGTACTCCATGATTGGGGAATGCCCCTTTTTACGGATAGAACGATTCGATATTCACTTTCGATTCATGCCTGATGGAGAACCAGAATGGAAAAAAAGAGAAAAGAAAAAATACTCAAAAAAACCCAAAGACAGACAAGAAAGTCATCAAGGATTTCGAACGTCTTGACGCAGAGCTGGCAAAACTGGGAGTCGATACTAAACCTAAATACACTCTTAGTCCTCCACTGGGAGATTCAGTAATTCCTCCCCCGATTAATTCCAAATCTCCATCGGGAAAATAACGTAAACAAGCTTTCATATTTATACACTCCCCACTCACATCTAAAAATAATAGTAATAACGCGACCTTTTTAAGACCCGCGCTATGTGATAGAATTAGTTATTAGGGAGTGTGATTGTCATGCAATCACCCCTTTTAGGATTATTATACCCATTATCTATGAGGTAACATCATGAAACATATCATATTCGTTTTTTCCATTATCGCTCTGGCGATGCTGTTCGGATGTTCAAACAACCATTCGCCAATATCAACAGGCGAGAATTTATCAGATGACATTCCCGCTGCCTATACCGCTGATTATCAATCCACAATCAACGGTGAATCATATGATTTTGGCAATCAGACAATGATTGGCGCTTTCCAGATGATCGCCAATCCCGAAACTCATGAAATCGAAGTGGTTCCAGTCAACGCCCGTACCGCGATGACGCATTACGATGTAACCCATTATCTAAAGGAACCATATTGCCCCATTGAAAAATGCTGGTACGTCAATGTCAATTATTATGATCCCGTTGAGGAAATCTACGGGGCTGAAATCGCAATCTACAACCCGACACCCTATACCGGTTATGATGTGAGAGCGTTATTTGTCGAGCTTTTCGATACTGATATCGACCCGATAACCGAGGAATTATATACCGAGAACGACATCATCATACTGAATCCCGACGGCTGGACAAAAATCCTTGATGACGAAGAGGAGGAACCGGAGATGAATCCGTTTATCCTGTTCAACAAGGAACAGGTTCCGTTGGAATGGCTTCCGAATCCATCACGATCATTCCCGCCATACTCGATTGACTACGAATATGTGATGCTGCGCTATCCATCTTTGGCGCCCGCGGGACCCATCTACATTATTCTGGCATCGTTCCCCGATCAGGCGGAGGAAGCGATTCAGTTTCTCCATGTCGAACAAGAACCACCAATGGATACATCACTGGTCGGATTCAGTTATGTCCGCTGCAATATATTCGACCATCAGGGCGAGGATCCTGACATGCATGTTTACCTATCCTGCCCGGATGTTCTTGGGCTTGACCCGAGTGACGACCCAATCGAGGTTGAATTCTGGGAATGGCTGGAGGGTACAACTCCAGAGCGAGTTTTCCTCGGATGGGAAGTGCGTGTGGAAAACGATGAAATTGTTACCAAGCCAGGCAATTATCCCGCTCTGATTCGTGTCGAAACCCCGAATCCGGATGATTTTGACACTTACTTCAAATTCGATTTCAAAATCAGAAGAAATCCCGGCGCTGAGGGGCATACTGAATACGACGCCCCGATTGCATGGTGCAGCTTTGAAACCGGCGATGGCGAGATTTTTGTCTCGAATAACGTTTTCATGAGACACACTCAAAACGCAACCAACGAGCCTGACTTTCTCAACATCGACCCCTGCTGGACAAAGAGTGGAGGGCTCTGGTACCTGTATTACGCGTCCGATTCACAGAACCATCCGTTTGCGGACCCCGATGAGGAAGATTTTGATATCTACGTCCAACAATTCAAGCGAGTTGATCGCGAAATGGTTCCCATGGGCGTGCCGACATGCCTTACTGGAAACGGTTTCCCCGGCGATGAGCGCGCTCCCGCAATCGCGCCGGATAATTCATTCATGGTTTTCCAGGGACAGGAAAATGAAAACAGCGACTGGGAAATACTTAAAGGAACTTTAGATCCCAGCTCCCCAACAGGCTTCACAAGCGCAATCCAAAACCTGACCGACAACGGCGCTGAGGATGAAAACCCGACTGTCAACGCTCATAGCAACTACATCCTGTTCGATTCCGATATGTACAGCGGTAACACCCATGACATCTGCGGAATGACGCCAACAGTCGGCTCCGACATTAAGCTCATACTCGAAAGCAGCTACAATGACACCGAACCGGCTTTCAATCCGGATATATCAGTCAACTACAATGTATTCGCGTTCACCAGAGAGGATGACAACAACTGCGACATCGGTCGCGCTGTATATCATCCTGATGGGGCATACGATCTTGTTAACCTGACATTAAAATTCGAGGATTCGGATGAAAAGCACGCCACATGGTCGCCATCCGGAAGCCAGCTGATGTTCCAATCCGACAAAGGCGACGAGGGTGACAACGAAATCTGGTCAATGGACTTCGACGGCTCCCCCTACGACCAGCTAACCTGGAACGAAACCGACGACGTCGCACCCGCATGGGGCCAGGTGCCGTAGAAAGTTAGCAGGTTAGTAAGTTGGCAGGTTAGCAAGTTAGCAAGTTAGTAGGTTAGTAAGTTGGCAGGTTAGCAAGTTAGCAAGTTAGCAAGTTAGTAGGTTAGTAGGTTAGTTTGGTTAGTTTGGTTAGTTTGGTTAGTTTGGTGGAATAAAGTTATTAACAACAAAAAGTCCAACCCGACCGTTTACACAGGTCGGTTTTTTGTTTGTACATCCCCCAATGTAGCCCGGTTTCCCTTAACCGGGAAAGAATAGCGGGGTTAACTTGCTAAACGTTTGGAATTACTATATTGCTAATCTATAAATCAGGAATTCATCAAAATGGGATTTCATTACCTGATGAGACCTCTGAAAAAGATTCTTAATATTGTAGCCCGGCTTCTCATTAGCCGGGAAAACATGGGTAATATTCACGCATTACCCCGGTTAATGAGAAACCGGGCTACCATTTATTTCCTTTTTTCAGAGGTCTCCTGATATTGAGAAACAATGTTAGGATTCAAAGTCTTTCAGATTTGTCAATTAATTCATCTCGATTTGCGGTGGTAACAGAATAATGGTTGATCAAAAAAAAGTTGTCTTTTGGGATCATCAAATAAGTACCCTTATACTAGATTCTATTGAAACTGCTAACAAGCAAATAATTATTGTCACTCCATATATTAAACTATGGAATCATCTGCAGGACCAACTTGAAAGTGCAAAAAAACGAGGTATAAGAACAGTTCTGTACTTCAGGCATGACGTAAAAGAAACGAATATAAACGATGTGATGAAATACTTTGACCAGGTTATTCCAATAAAAAATCTTCACGCCAAACTGTATTTTATCGATGATGAAATAATTGTATCATCCATGAATCTTTATGATTACTCACAGAAATCGAACAAAGAAATCGCATTACGGATAGTTGATCAAAATCAAAAGAATGCGCTACAAGCTTATCTAGACACTAAACTCAAACCATTTGCGGAAAGGATTAAAAAACAAACCACTAAGAAAAAACCGCAAAAACAATCAACTGGATATAAAACAAAAACTGGAAAAACACAAAAGGGAGATGCTATTGGTACTTTATTGCAGAGTGCAGCGGCTTTTCTTGGTAATCAATTAAATGATTCAGGAACATGCATCAGATGCGGTGCTAATATAGATTTTGACCCCTCAAGACCGTTCTGCAACGATTGCTATAAAAAATGGGCAAAATACAAAAACGAAGACTTCACAGAAAAATACTGTCATGATTGTGGAAAGAAACACAAAACATCAATGGCAAAACCTTTGTGTTATGAGTGTTATAAAAACAATTGATCCATAATCCACAAATTAACACCCAAACTGGTGACAGATACTATTTTGAGAGTAAGCCCGGGAAGGGGTTCCCGGATTACAAATTGCATAAATCCCCCTTGCTAAAAGTACGCAAATAGCGTACAATTGTTAGCGATATGCGAACAAATAATCTTGCGACAGCGCTTTTTAATAGGACCCGCCTAAACGTTCTATGCGAGCTTGTGAGAAGCGGCGACAAACCTCTGCATCTCAGGGAAATAGCGCGTCGCGCGGAACTCAGCGCAAGCGGAACTCAGGCGGAGCTTAAAAACCTTGAATCAGCCGGGATTGTGCTGGTGGCGAAATCAGGCAACCAGATGCTTTACAAACTCAACCCGGACTGCCCTCTTTATCCCGAGATTCGGATGATTATTGTAAAAACAGTCGGAGTCGCGGATGGAATAAGAAAACGGCTGAAGAAAATCAAACCTATAAAGCTGGCTTATATTTTTGGAAGTTTTGCATCGGGTGAATTTGAATCCCGAAGCGATGTTGACCTGATGGTCGTGGGCAATGTTGACCCCGCTAAAATTATGGGTAAACTCATGTCTTATGAAAAGGTTATCGGACGTGAGGTCAATGCCACTGTTTACTCGCCTGAGGAATACGACTTACAGAAAACTGTCAAGAACAGTTTCATTAACCAGGTTCATAATGGACCTATGATAATCGTAATCGGAGAATTGGATAAATCCACGCCAGGGTACCTCTAAAACATGGACGATAAATACAACTTCTACATAAGCGACAGTCTTAACGTCGATGTTTATGATGAAATCCATCATAAATCCGCTGCGCCATACGCGAATGACATCGAGTTTTACCTTAAGTGGGCTGAAAAGACAGGCAGGTCTGTGCTTGAACTCGGATGCGGCACCGGTCGAGTTACATGGGAGATGGCAAAATCGGGCGTTAATGTTGTCGGGCTTGACCTGTCAGATGGAATGCTTGAAAAAGCGGAATTCAAACGTGCAAACCATCCCGAGAATGTCCAAAAACTCGCTGAATTTGTGCAGGGAGATATGACAGATTTCAATCTGGATCAGAAGTTCGGACTGATTATTGTCCCGTTCAGATCATGGCAGGTGATTATTTCTCCCGAGGATCAACGCCGTTCACTTCAGGCAATACACCGCCATCTTAACAAAAACGGCATCCTGATAATTAACCTTTTCGATCCACGGCTCGATTTATGCCTGCCGGGCGAGTCAGACAGAACAGCGCAAATCCAAAAGGCGAAGCATCCAGTAACAGGCAACAATGTGGAAATCCAGGTGGTCAAACATGTGAATGACACGCTGGCACAAACATTAACCGAGATATGGCATTTCACCGAAAAAGGCAGTGACGGCGCTATCATACGTCAGGAAGAAGAATGTCTGGTTATACGATGGACATACCGTTGGGAGATGCGATACCTTCTCGAACTTGCCAACTTTAAGGTCGTTGCCGAATACTCGGATTTCAAAGGTTCCCCACCCGCATACAGCAAAGAACAAATCTGGATTGCTCAGAAAGGTGACTAGTTTGCCGATTCTCCCAGTCGATAAATCTACCATATTTTCAACTTTAAAATTTCGGAACGACCCCGCTTTTAATGTACAATACTCAGCGGTGCAATTATAACCATAACCAATCCGGGAGGAGTCTGACATGAAAAATCTGCTTCCTGTAATCTACATTATCATTTTCGCAATCGCTTTTTCGTTTATCCCGTATAAACTGAGCGCGGGTGAGGATGACCTGTCCGACCTCAAGCCTCTGGATGCGTTTAACATGATATCCGGCATGAGAGCTGATGTTAAAAACGCAATGAAGAAAAGCGAGGTCAGCATTGCGAAAATCGCCATCGCGATTCCAAGCGGCGATTTTGAAGCAATCGCCGAGGAAGCCGCTAAAATCGACGAGAAATACGCTATCGAAGCCCGCCTGACACCGGATGATGAAGTTCAATATCTCTCTATAATCACGACTGATTTCATATTAATGGACCAGAATTTCCACACCTATGTCGGCGCGCTTGTGTCATCCGCAAAGGAAAAAGACCTGGAGAATACGCTCATCCAATTTGATTTGTCCCTGCGCTCCTGTGTTGACTGCCATTACGATTTCGCAAAGGAGAAATTCCCCAAACTTGCACGCGCGGTGACGGAATATTAATTTGGTGCCCGATAAACGCAAAGATATCAACGACAATTCACCCGGTTGCGCGTACGGCTTCTCCAAAGGCGAATTTAAAAAATAGACACGGGATCAGGAGAAGAGCCGTGTCGGTATAAAGTGCGATTCATGCGGAAAGATGGTGTTCGATAACCCATTCACCGGATTTCAATCTTGCCCGAATTGCGGCGCGAAGATGACTGTCCTTGTGAATGAAGCGCAAAAAGTGATAAAAATGCAGGCTGAGGCAATGAAATTCGCGCGCATGAATGCTCATGAATTTTTCAATCACATCAGCGTATTCGCCCCGCTTACAGCGCTGTTTCTGTTCCTGGCGACACTGGTTACCGTTGTCAATCTCGTGGACTCCGCTCTCTTTACACGGATATCCGGGTTTATAATAATTGCGGCAATTATGATGCTGTTACATTTACCAAACCGCAATCAAAACAAACCATACAGTATTCCCGGATTATTTCAATCAGCCTGACCAGTGAACTTTCGCTTGACGCATCTCTGAGAAGAAGAAGTCCGTTTCTGATAGCGTTGCTGGCTCCTTTTACGTCAGAATATACATTAGGACGTACAATTCGAACTTGAATATCTCTTAATTTTTTGTTATACTGTAAGTTACCAATTGAGTCGATGACTTGAATATTCGACACTAATTGCTTCGTATCTGAAGGATTCGAGATTCGATCATATCACTGTTGGTTGTTTCTGATGCACTGAGTTCTTTCAGATTCATTGGTTGAGAAAAACAATACTGGTCTGAAAAGCCACTGGTGATATAGGTGAGCTTTACGGACAAGGCAGGAATACAGGGGGCATTAAAGTAACCAGCAATTTTTTCATGGAGGTGTTAATTTGGTTGACAATATTCTTCCAATCACATCATCTACAGAGGAGAAACTCGATTTTGCGAAAGCCATCGCTGTTAAGTCAATGCTTGAGGTTTATCGCGATATCGAATCGGCAAGATGCAGTTGCGGCGGCAAGTTTTTTCCCAGCGGACCTATTAATCTTAAATCCCCCAAAGGTTCGAGCAAAAAAATTAGCTATCAATTAATGATTGTGTATTGCACCACTTGTAGAAAAGAGGAAAATCGCATCTACGCCATTGACACATCGACAAAGGAATACCGCAGGGAACAGGCAAAAGGGTTCAAGTCAAATCCAAGATTGGGAAGGCTCGTTGACGGGAATCCCATTGAGATTGATTAATTTTTAATCAGGATTTTCTATGAACCAATTCAGCGGCCATTTTTTTTATGAGACCATACGCGGCTTTATTCTTGAATAACTCAAGCGACATCAGCGCTTGATTTGTGTAGTCTCTAGCTTTTTGATATGAGTACGACAACGAACCATCACTGTTCAATCCTTCGAGGAGATTTCTGAATTCGATATCAGATGGGGTCAGCTCACTTAATTTCCTTTTGGGAACAGCTCTATTATCCTCGGCAAAATATCTAATCAACGGCAGTGTCAGATGGCCCTCAAGGATATCTTTTCCTCGAGGCTTGCCCATTGTGCTTTCATCGGATACAACATCCATCAGATCATCAGTTATCTGAAAAGCGATTCCGAAATTCAATCCGAATTCCCTCAGATGTTCCAGTTCCTTATCGCTTCTGTCGGAAAGAATCGCGCCGATGCTCGCGCATGCTCTGAAGAATGACGCTGTTTTGTGTTTGATTATGAAAAAGTATGTCTCCTCAGTCAGGTTCATGTCATCCTTGTGGATTTCTTCTGTTAAAGCGCCTTCGCCAAGGTCATGTGCGACTTCAACAAACGCGTTGATTATCCGCATTGAATCAACTTTCAGAAGAAGGCTGAACGCGCGTGATGAAAGGAAATCGCCCAGGATAACAGCGTTTTTGGAACCCCACTTGTGGCTGATTGTTTCCCTGCCGCGACGCAGTTTGGCATCATCCATAACGTCATCATGAAGCAAAGTCCCCGTATGAAACAGTTCAGCTGCTGTCGCGATGTCGAGAGCGTCATCGCTGAAAATGTCTTCAAATAAAAGGCAAGACAAAAGAATAAACCGTGAACGAATTCTCTTGCCGCCGCTTTTCAAAGCGTGCTGCGCATACTGCATGATGGTTGGGTTGTCATGACGTGAGCTTGTATCAATGCGCTTTTCAACCTCGACAAGACCTCTGGATACAGTTTCCTCTATCTCGCTTGAGATTGTCTCGATAGGGGGAGATGTTACTGATTGTGTATTTCTGAAATCCTCTTTCAAGTCCTCGACTGTCACCCGATACCGACAAAAACAACGTCTGATTAACAAAATTAAGCGCCAGAATTATAGCATACACAGGCAAAGGGCTTAAGCTTTGGAACACATCCGAACTTTGAACGTTTAAGAACTTAACCGAGCCCCGAACATTAGAGCATGTCGGGAAAGGCAATTTTTCTTAGTTTTCCTCATCTTAATCCAAGTCGGGTGCCGCCCACACATCACGTCTTTTTGTGATTTGTGGGTGAAATGCGTAACCTCGCTGCAAACACCCATAAAGCCGGGACGGCTGTATGGGCGGCACCCGAGTGATTTAGAAAACCAACAATCCAAATAAAAATAGCAGAGGGTTTTAACCCACTGCTATTTCAATTCATCATTTAACGTCTTCAAAAAATCTACGCTCCCGGCAACGTCTGCCCCAAAAGAACTTCCCATTTGCCTGACTTCATGCGCACCATCGCGCGTGCGGTCGCGAACGGCAGCAGAAGTCCCCATGTTCCCCCGATTGCACAAATTAAAAATCCGAGAAAAACAATTCCAACACCCGGGTCGCGCCTGACATCGAGCGATGTATATTCCCTCATGCCGTCGAATTGAAATTCATAAACATCATCTTCGCTTTCAAATGGAATCCTGTCGCCAAGGCGAAATATTCCTGAACCGTCTCCCGCCTGCTCGACAGGTATAAGAGGATTGCCGCCCTCCGCATCATGCGCCGACATGTTGACTTCATACAGAATGCATGATGGTGGAATTTCTTCTGTTGACTTTGAACCATCAGGCGCATGAAACATTCTTTTACCGCTTATAACCTGCCTTGATGGGATAAAAAGAACGATTTGCGAATCGCCCAGGTTGAAAGGCTTATCACGGCTGATTGTAAACCGGTCAATTTTTTCACCATTTTTATATACTGAAAAAATGGGGTCGTATTGCCACGATGACTGGTAGAATTTGTATCCATTATGGTTCAGCGTATCATTTACCTCTATTATCTTTTCCCTGATAACATTTCCTGACTCATCCAGCACCTCGATACGGGATTTGAAATCGGACGGCAACATTCCCGTAAACATGCTCATTTCATTTGGGAAATCCTTTTCATCGAACTCCATCCAGTAATCAACCAATCTGATTTGAGCTTTGCCGTCTTCCGTACTCCACGTTTCACCCTCCATAATAACCGCGTCCTGTTTGGAGCCAAACAAGCTCCCGATAATCGATCCAACGAGAATTATCACGAACGAGTAATGCATCGCGACCAGCATCCACTTGGAAACCAGATTTTTCCTGCCGAACAAGTGAATTTCCTCGCCCGATTCCTCTTTAATTTGTTTATACCCACTCGTGCGTAATCGCTTCTCAATCCAATTAAGAGCATCCTTTTTATTTTCAAAACTTTTCTCGCAGTTGAATTTTAACGCTTTGATTCCCTTTTCACTTGTGATTGGGCTTTTTCGCTTGCCAAGAGCGATAACCGTTTTCGTCCGCTTCCATGCGCAGAGTGTCACACTCGCAACCAAAAGGAGCATTATGAACCTGTACCACGTTGTCGTGAAAACATGGTCGAATCCCGCCGGCTTGATTATTTTCAGATATACATTTTCACCGAAAACACTCGTAAGTTCCTGAACAGCCATTGGTCCGGACATCGTGGTCTGCGGAAGCGCGGTTCCGATTAATGTCGCTATGGCGATAATCACAAGAAGGATTACCGCGAAGCGAATATTCTGGAGAAGGCCGGATAAATCATTTAAACCAACGAGCAGGATATCAAACAGACCCAGCTCTTTTTCTTTTTTCTTGTTTTCTTTTGAGTTATTTATTTCAGGTTTGTCATTCATTATCGCCGCTGTCCTGATTCTTGCCCTTAATCGCTTTTGATATTTTAACAATGTATCCACCAATAAACACAACAACCGCTATCGCCATCACCAAATATACAAAATATGCCATCTTGTCCGAACCGGTACCTTCTGAATAGGTATGTTCACTTGCGAGATCAAAATACATGGAAACCCAGTTAAGTCCCATGAAACAGAACAGCATTGAGCTGAATCCGGCGATATTCATCCACGCCGCTTTTCTGCCGCGCCATCCACGTGCAAGGCGCATATGAAGATATGCCGCATATACGAGCCACATAATCAAACTTGAGGTTTCCTTTGGATCCCATCCCCACCATGTACCCCACGCCTCCTGCGCCCATATGGACCCCGATGCAATTCCGATTGTTAGAAATGGAAATCCAAAAGCGGAAAGTTTATAGCTGAGTTCCTCGAGCCATTCCAGCCTGTTCACCAGATATGCTTCCGCTGCCAGAAATCCCACACTGAAAGCGGCATATCCGAGCATCGTTGTGATCACATGAAACTCAAGCCATTTCGATTGCAGCGCCGGTACAACATTGACGGGAGAGGAATCCACATGCGCCTCGATATATATCATCGTCGCTGCCACAAAAAACGATGTGAACGTGGTTGAGAAAACGTTCTTTGTCGTCCAGTCAGCATATAGCGCAATTAGAAGCATCATCCAGCCAAGAAGCAGAAACACCTCATATCCGTGGATAACGGGAAGCCGTCCGGAATATATATATCTGAACACAATCGATGCTGTAAGTCCAACGAAGCCAAGGATAAACGCGGCTTTCCCGACTGTTTTCATGGGGCGCGAGTTGAAAATCCAGAATATCGTGAATGATAAGGTGGATATCAGGAGTACTATATATGCCGCCTGGAATGTATATCCCTCAAATTCGACAGCCCAGTGTATATGCTCTTCCAAAAATTTTTACCAGCCTTTCCTTGTATGACTTTATTCTTTGATAATAACTGGCAGTCATGCGATTCAAAACAAAAAGGGATTATATCACAGATATGCATGTGGAATAGGATTAAAAAGTAGGGGCGCAGCGTGGGAGGTTGTCTCATACTAAGTTGCGTTCAAGATAATGCTTATGTTGCTATATTTGTGGTGCGGGCTTCCAGCCTGCATCTTTTACTTTTCTTATCCCTATCTCAAATGTGCAGGCTGGAAGCCCGCACAACAACATTTACTTGGTTAGACATAAGATTAAATGCATCTTGAATGCAACTTGGTATCAGAACATCATCAGAACATATATAGTTCGTCATTCCGACATTCGCGAAGCGAATGGTCGGAATCCCTTGATACGTTTCTCTTATCAGTATCTGTGAGTTTCGCCGATTCTTAAAGGGATTCTGACCATCCGTCTCGCTTCGCTCGTTGGATGTCGGAATGACGTTTTTCTCGCTGTTTGGAGGTTCTGAAACACCTTCAGCGCTGTGCCCCTGCGAAAGATGATTAAGATTGGAAATGCAAATTACATCGCTATCCCTGCGCGTAATACAAATCAAACGTATCAGGCACCGCGCGATCATCCTTGAAGAACACATGAATACGCAGCTCATCATCCACGGTGATACTCGGCGCTCTCTGCGCCGCGCCGGCGCCGTCGTTGTTCACGAGAAGGCTGGCATCCCATGTTGCGTTCTTGTCAATGCTCTTTGTCATTCTCACATCGCGGTCGTTTTGATTATCAAGATAAACGATATATACCCAGCCATATTTATCGAGAACAAGACATGGCTTGTCGCAATTGCCGGTCGCGTCATAGACCAACGTTGATGTGAAACTCGCGCCGCCGTTATTGCTTGACGCGCAGTATATATTCATAACGCCCGCATCCTCAGATTTATATGCGACATATATGTCTTCACCGTCTGCGCTGACATCGATGGATAATGAGTAATACCCTCTGATATATCCATTGATTGATGCAACCGAGACATAGTTGCTGAACGAAGCGCCCTGATTCTCACTCTTGGCATATCGAATTTCACCTGAGGCATCATCGATATAAACAGCATGGAGAATGCCGGAGCCATCAGTTTCAGTTGTGACAGTTATTTCATGCAGGCCAGCTGGTGAACCTGCCGCCTCCGCGATGTTTGCCGGTACGGACCAGTTTGCACCACCATCGGTGGATGTTGCCACAACAACATCAAAATCGAATGCCGAGCCTAATTTTGAGTATGTTGTAAATATAATGTTGTCATCATAGACTGAATGTGAAACCATACTCGCTAACATGGCTGTTTCAATAGTGTTCTCAGAACTAAAGGTGTAACCGCTTGTCGCTCTGCTGAAATAAATATCACTATAAAAACCATCAAGCATGATCCATGTAATATCGGCATATCCTGAGTCGGTCAATTTCAGGCTCACGCTTTCGAATGAACCTGTAGATAAGCTGTTGACCTGTCCCGGTGGTGTTATCCATGTGGTGCCGTTATCCTCACTGCGTATGCATAGAATGTTGGATGGCGTTTCATTTGAAATTGCGGCGGCATATATGGAATCACCATGCGAATCAACATAGTGCAGACCAACCGGAATGCCATAGGAATATATAGCATCATCAACATAAACATCATTTATCAAAACCTCGTTTACACTGAATTCAATAGTCGGTTCAACAATCACGGTTAAATTCTGTGTATCGATATTCGTTTCAACGGGGATTCCATCATCGGTTACTCTCAATGCAACGGTGTAATCACCTGCGATGCCATATGCATGTTCCACGATTAAACCACTATCGTCAATATTGAAAGTCATTCCATCGTAATCAAAATCCCATTCATAATTAACAATCAAACCATCGCTGTCGGTTGAGCATGTGGCATCAAACGTAATTGTCTGATTTTCATACGGGTCGAATCCTGATGGCAGGTTAGTAACAAAACAAGCGACAGGCGCCTCGTTTGCGTGGATCACATCGACGGTGAAACCCGCATAAGTGGCAAATTCGGTTATGTCAAACAAGCCATCAAGCGGTGAATTTGCTGGTCCCACACGAGAAATGCCATCGCCGGGAATGTCCACATTTACAGCTGGCGGATAGGAATCAGTAACCTTGATTAATCCTGAATAAATCCCCTCGTATGCGCCAAGGTCATTTGTCAATGTTACCTCAAAGGAAAGCGGGTCGAGAGGGTTTTTTGCGCTGCCGCCAGTCGGAGTTGGATTGGAGAGCGTAACAAGCCCGCTTGCAACTCCGGGAAGTTCCACTTCAATATCGACTATATTGCTCGCAAATCTCATTTCATCAATGCCATCTCCAACCGCCACGCCATAATTCATGTCAAGAACGTGAATTACAAGTGTTTCTGATGAAAGCGTATCGCCAGCAACAAATCCATGTGGAGGCTCTTCGATTATTTCCGAAACATACACTTTGGCTGCCGCTTTTTTATTGAACTGCGGAATGCGATATTCCGGTGTCAGCCTGACGTCTCTGTTTTCAGCGGAAATGCCGTATGTGCATCCAACAGCATATATGAATTCAAACGGTTCGGTTAGATTGTTAAGATTAAACTCATATTCCTTGTAATCCCAGTCAGAGCCCTGTTTCATGACCAGATTCCCGACAGGATTGACTATGTCGGCAAATCCACATTCATTCGATCTCCAGAAGTTACCCTTTGTGAAATTGTCAAAGTGCAGTATGTACGGATGAACATTGGCAGCTGTCGGCATGATTGGCTCGATTACGGAATCGAGATATGGGGAGTAGCCGTCCGCGTTGACAAGCACAATCGGGCCAACCGTTGCTCCCATGTTTGAGCAGGTTATTATGTCAGCCGGATTACTCTCAAGAATAATGGTTCCCTCAATATTGAAAACATGAAGGTCCGCGCGATTTTTCGCTGTTGGCGGATACAGCAAATCAGGAGCCCGGAAAGGATGTTTTATTCCAATTTCCAAAACCAGATTGCCATCGCTGTTAAATGCAATGCTCTTAAGATTAATACAGTCGAAACATGGAGTCAGAAGAAGGAAATTCGTTATATCAACAATTTCCAGCACATCCTCTGATGCGGATGTTCTAATGGGGGCAAACTCACCACTGAGAGAATCCAAATCGATACGGGCGTGGAATACGCCCAGCAATCCGGTGCCTTCAGTTGGGTTTCTGTTAATATCCCTGTCGCTGACAAGTATGGATGAATTGAATTCGGAGTCGTTTGAAATATTCTCAGGAGCTGTATCAACAGGATTGGAGGCGGAGCAACCAATGAAAAGCAAAAGCGCAATGCCAAGTAGAGAAGCATAAATTAATGTTCGATGATTCATTTTTTTACCTCTTCTAATACGAAACAGGTTTTACATTCAAAATAAAGGTAAAGGTAAATGCATATCTCCATAAAACTACACGATTATTCCATAATTTATTATCCGGTTCTGATGAGCAATATTCTCACGATTCCTCCATCCTTATGTAATATCATTATAGCAGATTTAGAGATGAATGCCTAAGTAAAATGAAATATTCGTGGAATGTGGCTTTTCCAACAGTCCCATTTTGCCTGCAATCTGGTTAAAATAGGGCTTTATTATGGTTCGGGCATCCTGGGGCTGTTGAAAAAGGTTTAATAGAACAGAAAATCATAATAAAACCATCAAGTATATTCAATGTCATTCCGGGCTTGACCCGGGATACATCTTCAAGCCTGGAAGACGTGGATTCTGAATCAATTTCAGAATGACAATTTGCCATCTTTGAGGAAAGATAAAATTAAAACAGGGTTTCTCAACAGCCCAATCCCGCCTGCAGCCTTGAGATGTAAAATATGCAGGCTGGAAACCACAAATATAGCAACATAAATATTAACTTGAATGCAACCTGGTATCAGACTCTGATTCAAACAAATTTTATCAATTACAATATGATTTTTGATAACTTGTACGATATAATGATTACAAGGGGATAAAGGCAAACTTTACGGTTTGTCCTGTTTGATATTTCATTTAAGAGGTCATCGATTTGCTAATTGATGAGTTGTTAATCTATTCCTTCAAGGTCAAAGCATCTGATCTGCACCTTGCGGTTGGCATTCCACCAATGGTCAGGATTATGGGTGAGTTAAAGCCTGTGCCAAATCTTCCGGCTCTCACCCCGGATGATTCCCGCGCGATGGCGACATCTCTGATGACTGAAAAGCAGATTAACAAGCTCGAACGCGACAGGGAACTTGATTTCGCGTTTGCATTCAAGAATATCGGACGATTCAGGATCAACGGATTTTTTCAGAAAGGCAACATGGGATGTGTTATCCGAATGGTGCCTGACAAGATTCCATCGTTATCTGAACTGAGCCTTCCACACATTGTAGCGTCCACAGCTGAAATGAAACGAGGGCTTGTGTTGTTCACAGGGCCTACCGGATGCGGTAAATCATCATCACTTGCAGCGCTCATAGACATAATCAACAAAAATCGCGCTTGTCATATTATGACTATCGAAGACCCTATAGAATTTGTGCATAACCACAAACGAGCAGTTATCAACCAGCGAGAGTTGGGTTCCGACACTCTTGAATACGGCAAAGCGCTCAAACATGTGCTAAGGCAGGACCCTGATGTCATACTCATTGGCGAGATGCGCGATCTTGAAACCATTCAGCTTGCAATGACAGCCGCGGAAACCGGACATCTTGTTTTCAGCACACTTCATACGCAGGACACACCGCAGACAATCGACAGGGTTATTGATGTTTTTCCGCCTTACCAGCAGGAACAAATCCGCCTGCAGTTTTCCAACACACTAAGAGCAATTTTCGCCCAGCAGTTGTTAAAACGCGCGAATGGGCAGGGACGAATTCCCGCGGTTGAGGTTTTGGTCAATAATTCAGCAGTCGCGAATATAATCCGAGAAGGAAAAGTTCATCAGCTTTACTCGATGATTCAGACATCATATAAACAGGGCATGCAAACAATGGACGCCTCCATATGTGAGATTTACCAAAGAGGAGAGATCACACGTGACGAGGCAATAGCGCATGTCCATAATCTGGCTGAATTCCAGCAGCTACTTACTGGAGGCGCATATGCCGAAGTTTAATTTCGTAGTAAGGGATGCTTCAGGGAAAACGATTACAGGGCAACTGGCGATGGATTCCAAGGAGCAGCTGATTACCCGCCTTAAAGACCAGGGGTATTTCATCAGTAAGATATCCGAGCTCAAGGAAGACTCATTTTACAGCCGCATTGATGTAGCATTCCAGAGATTAACGCCAATAAAGATCAAGGATATATCAATTTTTGCAAGACTGCTTTCCACGATGATTAATGCAGGCCTTCCGATTTTGCGATCATTGAAAATCATTGAGAAGCAGACTGAAAACCTGAGGCTTGTGGAGGTTATTCAGTCGGTACGCGACCAGGTCGAGGAAGGGCATCCTCTGTCGCTTGCGATGTCCAAGCATCCCAGGGTGTTTGGCGCGCTTATTATCGCAATGACCAAATCGGGTGAGGAATCAGGTTCACTCGATATCGTTCTGGACAGGATCAGCCACGACCTTGAGCGTGAGATTGAAATTCGGTCTCGAGTCTCCGCCGGAGTTCGATATCCTGTAATTATCATGGGAGCGGCGCTTGTGATTGTATCAATCGTACTCATTTTCGTAGTTCCCGCGTTCCAGGAGATTTTCGAGTCAATGGATGCCACGCTGCCTCTAATGACACAGATTCTGGTGAACATCTCAGAAGTTATTCGCCACAGCGCGTGGGCTGTTATTGTAGCCGGGTTCATTATCAGTGCAGCATATAAGTTCCTGATTCGAATCCCGTCAGTCGAAAAGTTTTCTGACAGTATAAAGCTGAGGCTGCCGGTATTCGGAATGCTCCTGAGAAAAATCGCGCTTGCCCGATTCGCACGAACACTCGCGATTCTCCTTCGTTCCGGTGTGCCGATTTTAAGGGCATTGTCGGTCGTAGAACAGACTGTCGGAAACGCGGTTATCGCGAACGCCGTTGTTGCCTCAAAGGAGTCAATCAGAGAGGGTGAGCGAATATCGCCTCCTCTTGAGGAAACCGGAGAATTTCCGCCAATGGTCATCGATATGATTGCGGTTGGCGAGGAGACCGGCGCGCTTGATACGATGCTGGAAAAAATCAGTGAGTTTTACGACCAGGAAGTTGACTATACGATTGACGCGTTTACAACTCTTATTGAGCCTGTTCTTATCATGTTCCTGGGTACCGTCATCGGTTTTGTTGTTGTCGCGTTGTACATGCCTTTGTTCTCGATTGTAACCCAGCTATCAGAAACAATCGGCTAAACAAGCAATACTTAACATTCCAGGCAAAAACGTTAGTTCGAGATAATGCATGCTTGAAGTTATCTTTAGGCATGCTTTTGTATGTGAGGTTCGTTTATTTATGCTATCAATTCTAATTATGGACAGCGATCTGGATTTTTCGGAAGCGCTAGGAATGACTTTTGAAGAAAAGGGGTATTCCGCCATTGCGGTTGATTCGGCAGACAGATGTCTCGAATTGCTTCGCTCAAGGTCATTTGATCTTATCTTCCTCGAATTGAATCCTCCAGGCGCCGATGGTATCCAAACCCTTAAAGAGATAAAAAAGATCGATATGCACTGCGCGGTTGTCATGCTGGCAAACCATGGTGAGATAGAATCCGCTGTAAAAGCTCTTAAAACAGGCGCCATTGATGTTTATGTCAAGCCTATCACTCCTTACAAACTGCTCATGCAATTTGAAGATTTGGAAAAGGAACTTCAGATTACAGCCAGGCTGAATAGAAAATCGACAAACAGGATTTACTCGTTCGAGAAGCTTGTTTCTAATAACTATAAAACGCAGAAAACTCTCGACGAGGCAAAGAACTTTGCCCAAACGGATGTCAATATCTTGATTACAGGTGAAAGCGGCACAGGAAAAGGATTTCTTGCGCGTACCATTCACAACACCTCTCGCAGAGGCAAGAACGAATTCATAGAGATAAACTGCAGCGCGATTCCATCCGGCCTGCTTGAAAGCGAGCTGTTCGGTTACGAGCGTGGCGCTTTCACCGACGCGAAGGAAACCAGGCGCGGATTGTTCGAAATCGCGAACCACGGTTCTTTATTCCTTGATGAGATATCCACAATGGATTTCAGCATGCAGTCGAAATTGCTTAAGGTTATAGAGGATTTCAAATTTTACCGCGTTGGCGGGCGCAAGGAAATCAACATCGACACAAGAATAATCGCGGCAACAAACGCTAATTTGACAAAACTGGTCGCTGAGAAAACGTTTCGCAAGGACCTGTATTACCGTTTGAATGTCGCTGTTGTAAATATGCCGCCTTTGAGAGAGCGTCGCGAGGACATTGTTGATCTGTTCCTCGAATTCGTCAATGAATTTAACAGTACTCTCAATCGGTCTGTCTCTTGCATCACACCGGATGTCGCTGAGGCGCTGAAGAGCTATAACTGGCCCGGCAATATCCGTGAATTGAGAAATCTGTGCGAAAGAATAATGGTGATCATCCGAGGGGATACAATCAATATGTCTCTTCTGCCGCACGAGATTAAATCCAAAATCGGCGGCGCGACAGCCAATGGGATGAAATCGCTTGAGGAAATAGAACGAGACCATATCATGGCGACACTGGATGCGCTTAAGGGAAACAAATCAAGAGCTGCAAAAGTGCTGGGCATATCAAGAACAACATTGATTTCCAAAGTTAAACAATATAGAGACGTTTAATAAAATAGTGCAATCCTGCTGATTGCATCTCTACTGCGCGACAAAGGTAGTGAAATACGTTTTTATTATTTTACCTGATTCAAGAAATTCATTGAGTTTCTCGGTCAGCTTTTCCCCAATACGTTCCCTGCCCCGCTCACTTTTGATTGAATTCCAGTTGAGGTCGGTCATGACAGAATTTATTTTGTCCTCAATCAATGGCAGTTTCGCCAATATTTCTGATGTCACCTTCGCGTCAGAAAGCTCAAACTTAGGCACGAACTTTAAATATGTAAAATGATATTCATCGCTTTGGCGCAAAACCGTGATAAAAGCATCAAAATCGGCAAAATACAATCCGGTCGAAACATACTCTCCTGCCTCCTTTTCAACTACCTCCGCCACCTCTCCATCTGTTTCAGATTCAGAAGCATCCGCAGGCGCGGAGAATGCTTTCATCGCAAAGATACTACCGCCAATCAAAATGGCAAGGATAAGCACTCCTCCACCAATTATTAAAGGAAGTTTTTTCGCAGATTTTTTTACTTCTTCTTCCTGTTCCGTTTCCTGCTGCTGTCCTTCCAGTTCTTCTTTTTCTTTTTCGGCCATTAGAATCCCTCCGGGAATCTGTATGATTTATCTGTTCGCTACTTGCCGGACGTTTTCACGTCCGCATCTTCATTCAAAATGAGTATTTCCACCCTGCGATTTCTGCTTCGATTTTCATTTGTGTCATTCGGCGCCAGCGGGTGATATTCGCCATAACCCGCTGCCGTCAGATTTTCAGGATTGATTCCGCCTTCCTGCACCATGAAATGCAAAACTTCACATGATCGGATTGAGGACAACTCCCAGTTGGATTTATAACTTGCTGTTCGAATAGGGATATTGTCCGTATGTCCCTCAATCTGCATATGATTTGTTAAAGTGGCAAGGACATCGGCAACGTTCCTTAAAATATCAACAGCATCTGCCTTAATATCAGCCTTGCCCAAGTCGAATAAAACAGGATCCGTGAATCTTATTCTTAATCCTCGTTCATCGAGAATAGTTGTTATCAAAGGTTCTTTTTCCTGATCATTGTCTGCGGATTCATCCTGATTTTCCTTTTGTTTACTATCCTCATCCTCCTTGATCATGTCATCAAGAAGGTTTTTCACTTGAACAAGATTCGGGCTTGATTTAGGCGCTGCCTCCTGGCTGATTGGAGCGCTTGTCGGCATATCGCTGAGATTCAGAATCTGCGTCCCGCCGCTTAACACACCAAACGCGCCCTGCAGGCTTATTACAGCGTCCCGGAATTTAACAGTATCCAGAGAGGAAAAAGTAAACAACAGAATGAAAAAAGTGAGCATCTGGGTAACAAGGTCTCCATAGGTCATCATCCACGCGGGAGCGCCAGCTGGCGGATCAGGTTTCTTTCTTTTTACAGCCAACTACTCATCCCCCTTGTCAGCGGAGACATTTCTCTGAGCAGGAGAGAAGAAGCTGGCAAGTTTTTCCTGGACGATGCGCGGATTCTCTCCATTCTGGATGGACACGATTCCCTCGACCATAACATGCAGATAGAGCATTTCATCATCGCTTTTAACAGCAAGTTTACCTGCCATTGGTGAGAATAAAAGGTTTGCTAAGATTGCACCATACAGGGTTGTGATAAGAGCGATAGCCATGGAACCGCCAATCGTTGACGGGTCGTCCAGATTGGCAAGCATCTGAATGAGTCCAATAAGCGTTCCTATCATTCCAAAAGCCGGCGCGTATATTGCCATCGCATCGAATATCTGTTTACCAAGCCTGTGGCGTTCCTCGATAAAGCTCAACTCAATTTCCAGAATATTTCGCACCTGATCAGGTTCGGTACCGTCGATAACGAGCTGGATTCCTTTCTTCATGAGCAGGTCATCCAGGCGCGAAACTTCGTCCTCAAGCGCCAGAAGCCCCTCACGACGAGCTTTTTCAGCGAAGGAAACCATCGTGCCAATCATCTGGGAGGAATCGGTACCACTGCTTTTAAAAACATGCTTTATTATCTTCATGGTGCTGATGACATTAGCCATCGGATAATTAACCATTACAGCGGCCATGCACCCACCTAAAACAATCAGCAATGATGGCGGGTTCCAGAAAAGAACAAGCTGCGAGGCGCCCCCTCCCGCCATCATTCCGAAGAGGAGAAACCCACAGCCGATTACTATTCCGATAATGCTCGCTAAGTCCATATCATCACCGAAGAGGCTTTTGCCCTTTCACAATTATTATCCTGCATTTCGCAAACACGGTGCATCTTCGCTGGTATAAATACAACGAAATGCCAACAGATAACACATCAACATTATTAATATCCATTACAAGCATCATGCGGTTATTAATTAGTATTAACGAAGTTGAAAATCTTATGGATTGAACATACATTATTGTTGTGCTTTAATCCATCCAGCCAGTTCGATATTTGCAATCATGCGGGAATCTGACACAAGAACATATCTGGATTATGCCGCGAGCACTCCTTTGCGCGATGAGGTTCGAGACGCGATGCTGCCGTACCTGAGCGAGCATTTTGGCAATCCCAGTTCCATACATTCTTTCGGCAGGAATCTGAGAGTGCGAATTGACCAGTGCAGGGATCAGATTAAAAAAGTTCTTAATTGCTCTTATCACGAAATCATTTTCATAAGCGGGGCAACGGAAGGCGATAACTGGGCAATTAAGAATCTGGCTCGAACATACCGGAAAAAAGGCAGGCATTTTATTATCAGCGCGATAGAACATCACACAGTTATCGAGTCGGCTGAATTTATGGTTAAGGAGGGTTTTAAATGTTCAATTGTCAATCCGGCATCGGATGGCGTGGTCAGAATTGAGGATATTGAAGCGGTTATCAGGCCTGACACAACTTTCATCAGTTTGATGTTAGTAAACAACGAGCTTGGCACGGTGCAGCCGGTTACACATGTCGCGAAACTGGCAAAAGCTGTCGAACTTGCAGGTTTGGAGCGGGAGAGCATGGTTGAGAAATACAACGGGCTGGGCAGGTATATGCTTGGCAAACTGGCGGATTAAACGCCCGATGTTCAGCTTGTTGGCAATCAGGACAAAAAAGCGCCGCATATATACTGCCTGCGTGTTCCGGGAATTCCTTCTGAGAATTTGCTTATTGGCTTCGATATGGCTAACATTGCTCTGGCAACCGGAAGCGCATGCGCAAGCGGGTCAGCTGAACCGAGCCATGTTATGAAAGCTATCGGATACGGTTTGCCTGAAGCGTTTGAAACAATCCGAGTCAGTTTCGGAATTTATTCGAGTAAAGATGATATTGACAAATTTATTGAAGTTCTTAAGAGAATCATCAAATCAGGAGGCGAGATTGATTTATGAACGAAGAAAAGACAATTGAACCCAAACCGGATGAATCCGCTGAAGCCAAACCGGAAAAAGAACAGGTGGTTGGTTCCGGCATTGTCGGCAACAGCACAAATCATGACATTGCGATGACCCGCCTGTGGGTTTCAGGCAACATAATAGAAAACGTGGAGATTCGAATCATTGGGTCTGATTGGACAAAAAAACAGGCGGAACAGCTCACTGAGCAAATCAAGGGCAAAACCGTTCCTGATGTTGAATTCCTTGTTGATTTCAATCCTGATGATATCCCGGATTTGGAAAGCCTTAATCTGAACATTATTTACGAATCGATAATTAAAGCTTTGGCTGACCTTCGCAAATCACCTGAAAAACCTGAGCGAGCCGAACCTGTTGGTGAAACACCAATTGCCGAATCACCACCCGTTGAAAATCCACCGGAGGAAAAACCAGTTGGAGAAGAGGGGCAATAACCGATGTCGAAAACTGTCGGCATCGCGATGTCCGGCGGGATTGACAGTGCCTGCGCCGCAATCCTGTTGAAGGATTCCGGTTACTCGGTAATTGGATTTACATTTAGCCTCTTTAACGCCGGTTCGAATATTGAAACTAATCCTGACTCCGGGGATGTCGCAAATCAAATCGGGATTCAGCATCACACAGTCGATTTAACCGACGATTTCAAACAGCTAGTAATTGAACCGTATCGGATTGGGTACTCGCAGGGGATAACACCAAACCCGTGCGCGATATGCAATCGCCTGATAAAATGGGGTGTCCTGCGTGATATAATGCTCGAATACGGCTGCGAATATATCGCGACAGGACATTACGCGCGGATTGAAAAACGTAATGGGAGTTACATCCTGAAGCGCGGCATCGACCATGATAAAGACCAGAGCTATTTCCTCTACTTTCTCAATCAATCCCTGCTTGAAAGAACAATTCTTCCGCTGGGTGAATATACAAAAGAGGAAGTTCGCAAAATCATTGCTGACAGAAATCTAAATATCGATAACAGGCGTGAAAGCCAGGATTTATGCTTCATTGGCGGCCAATCAGACCGGGATGCCATATTCGAGGACATGAAAAAAGGCAAGGGGGATATTGTTGACAAATCAGGCAATATCATTGGTGAACATAAAGGCCTCGAAAACTATACAGTCGGCCAGAGAAAAGGGCTTGATATCGCGCACAGTTCCCGCCTGTACGTTCTTTCAAAAGACGCTCGCGGCAACAAACTGATTGTCGGTGAAAAGGAGGATTTATTTCAAAGCGCGATGAACGTCCACAGCTTTATTTCTTCGCATCCATTCTGTCCTGAACCGGGATTATCGCCTTTTGAATGCGAGGTCAAGATTAGATACCGCACTCCCGCGACGAATGCATTATTCATACGACTATCTGAAACAGATGCCTATATTAAATTCGAAAATCCCGTTAGTGGAATCGCTCCGGGACAGATAGCTGTTGTTTACGACAACGATGAAGTTATCGGCGGCGGGATTATTTCCCCTGATTGATTGCCGCATGATATAATAATTTTTCAGCCTGCCGGGAGGAGCGATATTTATGGACGATAATAGCACATCACGAAGCATACTGAATATCAGAAACCTGATGGTTCTCGCCATCTTCGGGTTGATGATCTGGTTTATAATAATCGTTCGCGGGATAATCGGAATTTTCCTGTTCTCGATGGTAATCGCATTCCTGCTCTACCCGCTTGTCGAAACGTTTTATAGCAGGAGGATACCAAGATCGCTCGCTATAGTGATTGTGTATTTGATAATTTTTGCTGTTATCGGTTTGATATCGCTTATTGTGGTGCCCCCATTGGTCAATCAGGCGCAGGGTGTTGTTAATTATATTATCTCTGATGATGGTTCATCATTGTTCGCCGAGAAAGTAGCCACATGGACAAAAAATTCTGTGGAGACAATTAATGAACGCCTCGGCACCAATTTTGAAATCCGTGAAATATATCTGGCAAACCAGGAAAAGTTAAACGCTCTTTTGGGTGATATTTTCAATCGTACAAGCAGATTTGTCGGCAGTCTGGCGTCATTTGTAACACTGATGGTGGCTATACCCGTTATCTGTTTTTACCTGTTGATGGACTGGCCCAAGATTAGAGAAAGCCTGCTGAAATTCCTTCCTCAGCATATTCAAACGTCCACAATCGACCTGATGGACCATCTGACAGTAACATTGAACTCATATCTTAGAGGACAGCTGAAATTGTCTTTTCTGATGTTCCTTATCACCACCGCCGCTCTGCTTGTTCTTAACTGTCTCGGCATACTGATACCATCCTTCGGATTTTACATCGGACCATGGCTTCTGCTTGGATTGCTTGCCGGAACAACAGAGGTTATCCCAATCGTGGGACCAATAATCGCATTTATTCCCGCTGTTATTCTGGGATTTATAAACGGCCCCATAACGGGAATAACCGTAATTCTTCTGTATGCGGTTATCCAGCTGTTCGAGGGCAATATTCTCGTTCCGAAAATTATGGGCGATAAAATGGACGTTCACCCGTTGACAGTCATGTTCGCGCTGTTGTGCGGAGGCCTTTTGGGAGGAATCGGCGGAATGCTTCTCGCGCTGCCGATCACCGCGACACTGAAAGTCATTTTCGAACAGTACTATCCGGGATTCATTAAAAATATTGAAAGGCTGTTTACTGAACAGGACAGCGAATCAGCCGGCAAAACAAAATCAGCATCGCCTGAACCATAGATATTAACAGATGCAGGCAGGATGCCCGCACCACAAGGAGAATCGGATTTTGAAGTCAGTCGATTTGCGAAATAAATATTTGGAATTTTTTAAAAAGTACGAGCACACGATTATCAAGTCAGCGCCGCTTGTTCCGATTAACGACCCGTCTCTGCTTCTGATAAATGCCGGAATGGCGCCGTTGAAACCGTACTTTCTCGACACGAAAAGCGCGCCGTCGCCAAGAATGGCGTCTGTCCAGAAATGCCTTCGCACGAAGGATATCGATGATGTCGGCACGACTCCACGACATCTGACCTTTTTCGAAATGCTGGGAAATTTCTCATTCGGCGATTATTTCAAAGAGGAGATTATTCCGTGGTCGTGGGAGTTTTTAATTGGATGGCTTGAACTGCCTGAGGACAAACTGTTTGTAAGCGTCTTTGAAGAAGATGATGAGGCGTACGATATCTGGCATAAAAAGGTCGGACTGCCGGAATCGAAAATATTCAAACTCGGTGAGGCTGATAATTTCTGGTATATGGCGGATACAGGCCCCTGCGGGCCTGACAGCGAAATTTTCTATGACCTTGGCGAAAAAGTCGGATGCGGCAGGCCAACATGCCAGCCCGGATGCGACTGCGCACGCTACACTGAAATTTGGAATCTGGTTTTTACGCAGTTTGACCGCCAGGAGGATGGCGAGCTCAAACCGCTTCCCAACAGGAATGTCGATACGGGAATGGGGCTTGAAAGGACAATCGCCGCTATTGAAGGCAAAGTCAGCGTTTTTGAAATAGATGCTTTCCAGCCGCTGATTTCCTACATACGCAAAAAGGCAGGTCAAAAGGGCAAAAGGGATACAAGCGGGGTTATCGAATTCAATCCCTTTTTCCTCATGGCTGACCATCTGCGGGGAAGCGCGTTTTTAATCGCGGATGATGTCTATCCCGGCAACGAGGGACGCGGATATATTCTGAGGCGAATAATGCGTCGCGCGTTTTTGCATGCACAGCGCCAGGGATTGAAAGAGGGTGAATTAATCGCCGGACTGCATTTCATCTATGAGTCGCTTGGTGACGCTTATCCTGAGATAATCGAAAAATCAAAACTCATCGAGAAAATACTTTCACGCGAGGAGGAGGGATTTTTGTCAACGCTGTCGCGCGGCGAGGCGTTGCTGGATAAGAAAATAGCGAAACTGGAAAAAACCGGGAATAATGTTCTCGCCGGTGAAACGGCGTTTGAACTGTATGACACGTACGGTTTCCCGATTGATTTGACACGGGATATCCTTCGCGAGAAAGGTTACAAAGTCGATGAAGATAGTTTCAATGCGGAACTCGAAAAGCAGCGTTTGAGGTCTCGCGCGGATACGGCAACAAAACTCAACTCCGCATCCGGTGGACCTGAGGTGGTTATTTCTGTCGAAAAGCCAACCGAGTTCGTTGGATTTGAAACAACCAGCGCTAAAGCGGAAATCAGGCGGGTTACAACTCTGGACAAACTGGCAATCGTGCTTGATAAAACGCCATTCTATGCGGAATCCGGCGGCCAGGTCGGCGATGAGGGAATTATTAAAAGCGACTCGTTTGAATTCAATGTAACAAAAACAATAAAAGACCAGCGCGATGTTTATTATCACATTGGCGAATTTACAAAAGGAAACCCGGAGGTAATTCAGGAGGAAACAGAAATAATCGCGCAGGTAACTGAATCACGGCGACGCGGCATCATGCGCTCACACACCGCAACACATCTTATGCATTCAGCGCTTCGGCAGGTGCTTGGTACTCACGTTAAACAGGCGGGTTCGCTTGTCGAGGATGACCGCCTTCGATTCGACTTTTCACATTATGAATCTGTCTCGTTCGATAACATTTTGAAAATCACAAAACTGGTTAACAAATGGATTCTTCAGGGATTTGATATCAGCACTCATATTCAACGGTACAGCGAAGCGGTTAAATCAGGCGCGATGGCGATTTTCGGCGAGAAGTACGGCGATGAGGTCAGGGTGGTTTCAATGGGCGATGTCTCAAGCGAATTGTGTGGGGGAACGCATCTGGATAACACGTCGAAAATCGGTTCGTTCGTGATTATCAAGGAGGAATCAATTGCGTCGGGAACACGGCGTATCGAGGCGCTTACAGGATTAAAAGCGATTGAGTATTTCCTCGATGGCGGAAAAGTCCTGAAAGAACTGTCAAGCAGATTCGCGGTTGGTTATGACCTGATTGAATCCAACGTGGAAAAACTTTTTGCTGAAAGGAAATCGCTTGAAAAGGAGCTGGACAAAATCCGCGCGAACATGGCTAAATCACAGGTTGCGGGATTAATCGAACAGGCGGAGAAAGTCGGTAATGTTTCGCTGATAATTCACACTGTTGATAATCTCAATAACGATGCGTTGATGAGCATGGCGGAGGGATTCAAGGGCAAGGTTGATTCATACGCCGCTCTTCTTATTGGAAAAATGCCGGACAAGCTCGGAGTGGTTATCGCGGTCAGTAACGACATGATGAAAAAAGGCTTGAAGGCCGGCGATTTGATTAGGGAAATATGCGGAGTTTTGGGTGGAGGCGGGGGAGGGCGTCCGAATATCGCTCAAGGCGGCGGTAAAGACGCCGCGAAAATCGATGACGCAATAAATAAATTCAAATCTATAATAAATGAAAAACTAAATTAGCCGTTCTGGAACACGGACAGCCTTGTCCGCGCTTTTCCAGTCATGCTGATGCAAACCCATGCTGCAGCGACTTTTACAATGTCGCCTGCTATGAACGGCAAAACGCCAATCGCAAACGCAGATTTTAATCCCATTCCGGTTATAAACCCGAGGTGAATGCATCCGAGAGTGAGTATCGCGATTTCGCCGATTATTAGAGCCATCGCGAGAGATGCGCTGTTTTTACTCTTTTGAGTTATGCAGCCGACAATCCACGCGGCAAGAATAAATCCCAGCAGGTATCCGCCGGTTGGCCCAATCAGGCAGAGTAATCCGATTGCGCCGCCGGGAGCAAACATCGGCATTCCCATTGCGCCGAGGGAAATATATGAGATGACCGCAAGAATGCCGTCCCGCGGCCCCAGCATCGCGCCTGCCATCAGGACAAAGAAAGTCTGAAGCGTGATGGGAACAGGGTTTCCCGGCATGAATAGTTTCAAATGCGCTCCGAGGCATATCAGAAGAATAAACGATACAACCCCAAACGCTCTTGCATATTGAACGGGGATTTCAACGTGCCAGAAATCGCGTTTATTCAGAGATTCAGATATTATGCTGCTGTTCATTATGTCAACTCCATGCGTTAATGCGAAAGAAGAAGAAACGAAATTATACTAACTTTTATTGATATATTAAATAGCAGAAAGTTTAAAAACCTGCAGGGAAAACCAATAAATCGTCATTCCCGCGAAAGGGGCTGTTGAAAAAGGGCTGAATGTAGGGGGTAGGTCTCTGTGCCTACCCTAAATATTGGCATAAATACAGGGCAACCACGGAGAGTTGCCCCTACGGTCTGGGATATAA
>JAGGVT010000037.1 GCA_021157815.1 bacterium
AGTCTGGCTGTAGGTTGATGCGACAGCTTCCTGCGGCGCGATTACCATCGCGAGGTCGAATACATCCAAATCAAGGCGATTTATCGCTGTTGGCGGTTTTAGAATATCGCCTTTTTCAAATGGATGGCTGATGGAAAATGTAAGTTCAGCATTGCCATCCGGGGTCAGGCTTATCCCCTTTAGTTTAAGGCAACTTGGGCAAGGTGAAACAGTAAAGAACCCAATGCCGCTGACAACGTAGCTTTCGCCAATCGCGGATGTTCGTTTCGCGACAAGTTCAGCCGTGTTGTTTGCGGGATTGATGCTCATTTCATACGCGCCGAGCATTCCAATCGCGTTGAAACTGCCATCCTCAAATATTGACGCGCCTATTATTGGCAGGTTGTCAATGCTTCCCGCCGTTTGGTCTCCCTGCGAGGTCAGCGGATTATTTGAACCTGATGAACATCCTGCCAATGCAAGAACCAGTACAAACAGAAGCAAAAATCTTTTACTCATGAGAACATATCTCCAGACATTGATTAATACTGATAGATTAAAGAAAATATTACGGTAAAGCTTTATTACATGAATTTCTAGAAAAGCAAAAAGAATTTAATCGATTTTCCCTTTCAACGAATAGTATCATGGATGATAGCAAAACACAAATCATAACGTAATTAATAACTATATGACAAATCAATTATCTAATAAAAAAGCAAGGGATGTGAAATCCCTTGCTTAAGTTGTTTGGCTTAATCCTTATGTAATCCAGATGATTAATCCTCGAAGTTCCAGTCGCCGCCGGGACCGCCGTAGCAGCCGATGTCGTTCTGGGAGCCATCAGGATCATTGTATGCGGTATCTGGATCACCGGCATCAATACATGGTGAACCTGCCTGCAAACTGTGGTCAGTAAGGCCATTAGCATACACCGGATCTGAACCGGTTCCCACATTAACACAAGTGCTGTCCTCAGTGCAGTTCATGAATCTTGAAACCTGATAACCGGTAATATTCCACGCATCGCAGTAATATGCTGTAAAGCCAATACCTACAGTGCCATAAAAGAATTCGCTGTGATTATACGAATATGCGGTGCTTGACCCCTGCATTCTTGTGGCGATATTATTGCGTACTTCCGGTTCATGATCTACTGCCGGATTGAAAAAGGTGTACATGTAATTTCTCGTGCACCATCCTGTATTGCAATGGAAGTTGTCAATGGTATTATTGACAGCTACTAAATCGTCGGAATAATTAGAGTATATCGCACATGTAGTTCCCCAGTCACCCCACGCTGTGGCATCATGGAACAGGCAGTTGGTTATTGTACCTCCCTGTATTGGAGTAGCAATAGCGCCAGGGAAGAAAATGACGTAACCACCTTTATAGTACCCACCGAATTCGTGAAAATGGCAGTGTGAAATCGTTACATTGTCTCCTGTAACTTCAATCAGCCTGTAGTTCGGACCGGTTGTGTTGCTGTCGAAATCCTTGAATTCGAAACCGTCAAACACAACATTATTACCATTAATTTGAATAAACTGATCGGCTGATGCCCAGTCGTGATACCATGGCGGTTCGCCAATCGAACCCTGGTAACCCTGCACATGAACATCATCGTTGTCGATGTTCCAGTTGGTTGCTGTTGAATAGCTGATCTGTGCAGCTTCACCGCCGAAGACCATCACAAATTCGCCTCCGGTTGTCGCGGCAACAGCGTTACGCGGCAGGTCGAATGGATCCGCTTTGGTTCCACTCGCGCCTGCGGCTCCGGGAAGGTCGTTGTCTCGAACATACAAAGCTGGAGCCACAACAATTGCATCCGGGCTTGTAAAGGTCAGGGAGTCATCGCCGTTTAACCTCAGAACCGGGTAATATGATCCTGCTGCGGTTCCTGCAGGGAATCCGCCGGTATAGAGCGGGCCTCCGGTGCCTTCGTAGGTGCCGTCGCCGTCAATGTCCCAATCGTAACTCGTTGCTCCCATTGAGCAGGAGGCGTCAAAGTCGATATTCCACTCAGTCGGAACAGGATTGTCAGCTGTGCCGTCAGGACCGATTCCGTCATAGTACTTGGCGATTTCATCAATCACAAAACAAGCTGTCGCGCCAACCACTACTGTCGCGGTGAATGTCTGATATGTCGCATATTCAGGCATCTCGTAGTTGATTAATTCCAAACCGTCCGGTGTGTCGATAATGAAATCACGGCCATCAGCCGGAGCTAGTGTTGCACGCTCATCCGCCACTTTCACGAGACCGAGATACTCGCCTGGTGCAAGCTGATTCTCATTTGCGATTGCAAGCGTGTAAATGAGAGGATCGATTGGTGTCCCCGCGCCGCTGTCAGCTGTAGTTGCCGACGGCAAAGCGGTGTTCATGCCGGGGATTTCAACTGAAACGCTTGAAACCTCACTGGATGCAAAAACGTTGTCAGCATCGGCATCGCCGAATAAAAGCGGGTCTCCTGTATAAACAGTCGCGCCGACCTGCCAGTCATATACCGAAACTGTCACATCGTAGGTTGTCGCGGTATCGTTGTCATCCCACGTATTGCCCATTGCAGGGGCAGTTCCGCCGGGAGGAGTCACGTCAACTTTCCATGCGGCTTTACGGTTGAATTCAGGATTGTAATACTTGGGCGTAAGCCTGTCTGGTCTTTTCGCGCTGAAGCCGTATCCCATTGTCAGATACATGTCAAACGAAAGAGTTCCCGTTGCCAGATTGAATCCGACTTCGAACGTGGTTTCATCGCCCATCCCGAATTTGTTGAATGTGCTCGATGTCCCTTCGCTGTCATCAACAGCGAGGAAAAAAGGAAGAGCGCTTGTGTCGCTGATGACGTTTGCGAGTTCAGTCGTGTATCCATCAGGACCAACGCAGCATCCCGGATAAACGTCAACTCCCGTAAGAGAATACGTGGTCGCTGTCGCATCGGTTGGCGCAATGACCATCGCAAGGTCGAAAACATCCAAATCAAGCCTGTTCGCCGCTGATGGCGGATCGCTTGTAATACCCGGTTTGAATGGATGGTTGATTGCGAATATCAAAACCGCGTTGCCATCCGGGTTAATATCGATTCCGATGATTTTCAAACAATCCGAACATGGTGCAATGGTGAAGAAACTAATACCGCTTACGATATAATCCTCACCAATCGCCGGTGTTCGCTTTGCGAAAAGTTCAGCTGAACCATTATCCGGGTTAATAATCAGTTCATACGCGCCAAGCATTCCCAACGCGTTGAAACTGCCATCTTCATGCATTGACATCCCGATTATCGGGATATTATCCATTGTATCGGGTGATGAACTTCCCTGAGGTGTCAGGGGAGAGTTTGAACCTGATGAACAACCGACCAATGCAAGAGCTAATACAAACAGAAGCAAAAATCTTTTACTCATGGAAACATACCTCCAGACATTGATTAATACTGATAGATTAAAGAAAATATTACGGTAGAACTTTATTACATGAATTTCTGAAAAGAAAAAAAATAAATTAGTCACCCTTTTGATATTACATTAGCAAAAGAAGTATTAAATTGCAAATTATAAGGGACAAATAAATAGTGGTAATGCCGATAATTTAATAATGTCAAAACCCGCGAGGAATTTTACCGCCATCATCACGAACACGCCTTTTCCAATCGTTCAGCAAAGCGTTTGCGAGCAGAATATCATCCGGGTATGTCAGCTTCACGTTAAACAAATCCGCAATCTCTATCGCGACTTTCTCCCGTGATGACATCAGCGCGGTGTCATCGGTAACCGCAATTCCCTTTTGGGCAGCTTTCTCATGTGCACTGAGTATATGCTTCAAAACAAATCCCTGCGGAGTGCCTAGCGCATACAGATTCTCTCTATCAATCTGCTTTTTCAAAAAAGCAACACCGGATTCCTCAACTGAACCTCGCAGAGTATCCCGCACCGGAACCGCCATCGTGGCTGCACCATGATTCTTAACCAGTTTGACAAGTTTTCTGACCTGCCGTGGAATCAGAAACGGACGGGCGGCATCGTGGATGAGAACATATTCGATATCATACGGCAGCGCTTTCAGGCCGTTTCGGACCGAATCCTGGCGACGTTTTCTTCCTTTCACAACAATATCAGGCTGCCTCAACCCGGCGGATTTCACAGCATCGGTAAATTTCTTCATCTTCCTGTCAGGCACTACCAGAACGATGTGCTCAATCAGATCATCCAGCATCTGAAATACCAGAAGCGAATAAAGGAACATTTCCCGTTTTCCGATTTTAACAAGACCTTTTGGCAGGCTGCTTTTGAATCGGGAGCCATCGCCACCTGCAACTATCACCACACCTGTTTTACTCATGCGCGTTTCTCCTGAAAGTGATGCATGAATTCTAACCGATATAGCGTTATGAAATCAAAAGGGATAATCGAATGATTTGCGCATTTGGTATCATCTGATACAATTTCCGCTTTGATGTGTCGAAATAGTTGGCAGCCCGGTTTCTCATTAACCGGGAAAAACAAACAATGAAATCCTTTTTATTCATAACAACAGCCACAACAAACACGCTCCTCGTGCATTTCGGAAGCATATCCGAAACGCTGCATCAATGGGGCGATGCGTTCTACCGTAACGGCCCGATGGGATTGTTCATTCTCGCTGTGATTGAATCCTCGTTCTTTCCGATGCCGCCGGATTTCGTCATGATTCCTCTTGCATACGACTCTCCTGAAAAGAGTTTCTATTACGCCACGATATGCACAATCGGCAGTGTTATCGGCGCTGTTTTCGGATGGCTTATCGGTCGGTACGGCGGTGAACCGGTTGTCCGACGGCTAATTCAAAAAGAAAAACTGGACAGAGGCAAAAACCTTCTTCGCAAATATGACGCGCTCGCAATCGGAATAGCCGGATTCACGCCCATTCCATACAAGGTGTTCACAATCACAGCCGGGATAATCAACATGAATCTTCCCAAAATGCTGATTGTATCCGTGTTCGCGCGCGGAGGGCGTTTTTTCCTTGTTGCGACTTTTTTCTATTTCCTCGGTCCTGATGCTAAAATCTGGATTGATAATAATTTCGCCGTATTCACAACGGGAATCGGTGTCGGTGTTATAATCGTTTTCCTGGTTTACTATTATTTTAGACGAAATAGAAACACATCTTTTAATCGAAAGAAAGACACTCAAAAAACGAAGGGAGAATCATAATGGA
>JAGGVT010000083.1 GCA_021157815.1 bacterium
CCAGCGTCAGTGTAATCGCGGCGGTCAATGTTGTCTTGCCATGATCGATATGACCGATTGTGCCCACGTTTACGTGGGGTTTCGTTCGTTGAAATTTCTCTTTCGCCATGGAGTCTAAGCCTCCCTATCGCTTTCTTCCTGTCTTTTGTAATTACTAAAAATTTAAAACTTAAATAAGGCCTTTTGGTATCGTTTTTATTGCTTACATCTTATTTTTTAGCGCTTCAATAAATTATGTGGGTTATTTGCACTCCCGTAAAAAAAGGGGACAGTCCACATGAAATTTCAAATACGGTATTATCAATATACTATTCTGTAAACCCTCATTTATACTGAGTCTATTCACTTGTTTGGGACAGTCCCCTTTTTTTACTCTATCTAAACTCAACCCACACCGTTTATTGAAGACCCTATTTTTAAAAGAACACTATCGTTCTCGCTATGTTTTCAGGAACCCCGTTGTAATGGTCGAATTCCATTATGCTCGATGCTCGTCCCTGTGATTTCGACCTAAGCGATGTTGTATAACCAAACATCTCACCAAGCGGCGCCGTAGCGATTACGAATATTGAGCCTCCACCTTTCGCGAGTGTTCTTTCGATGGAGCCTCGACGGGATGATATATCCCCTATTATGTCGCCCAGAAACTCATCCGGAGTTTCAATTTCGACTTTCATAATCGGCTCCATCAGAACCGGTTTGGCTTTTTCAACCGCTTGTCTCATTGCCATGCCAGCCGCTATCTGATAACCGGTTTCGTTCGCGTCCGTTTCGTGATATCCCCCTCCAATAAAAGTCACCCTGACACCGATTAACGGGTAACTTCCCAGAGGGCCGGTTTGCGACGCTCCAATCACTCCCTGCCTGACGGCATTATGAAACTGCTTCGGCACAATTTCAAACGGGCATTCATCTTCGAATATCACTTCAGTTCCGGCTTTTTCATCCGGCTCGACACGTATTTTCACATGTCCGAATAATCCTCTGCTGCCGGTTGTTGTTTCATATTTGACCGATTCCTCAACCACCTGTGTAATCGTTTCCTTGTAAGCCACCTGCGGTTTTCCGATTTTCGCGGTGACCTTGAATTCGCGCTGAATACGGTCAACGATTATATCCAGATGAAGTTCTCCCATTCCCGCGATAATTGTCTGCCCCGTTTCCTCATCCTCACATATCCTGAAAGTGGGATCCTCTTCGGAAATGGCCGCAAGAGAGTTTTTCAATTTCTCCTGCTCGACAGCGCTGTCCGGTTCTATCGCCAATCGCACTACCGGTTCAGGCGTAAAAATGGATTCAAGCGCGATATCACTGCCATCGGTAAGCGTGTCACCGGTTGTTGTGAATTTCAATCCGCCAATTGCGCCCAAATCTCCCGCGTTAAGTTCATCAATATCTTCCTTGTGATTGGCATGCATTCTGAAAAGTTTCAGAATCCTTTCCTTCCTGCCTTCGCGAGTGTTCAACACCTGTTTTCCCTTTTTCATATGTCCCTGGTAAATCCTGACGTAAGTCAATTTCCCAAGGTATGGATCATGCTGTACTTTAAAAGCCAATCCAACCAGACTTTTCTTCGGGTCACACGTTACAAAAACCGATTCATTGTTTTTAACACGATGCCCCTCGATATCAGCCAAATCAAGCGGACTTGGCAGAAGGTCGATTACAGCGTCAAGAAGCGGTTGAATTCCCTTGTTACGATATGCTGAACCAAGAAAAACAGGCGTGATCTTCGATTCGATTGTCGCCCTGCGAAGCGACGCGATAATCATTTCGGGAGTCACACCGCCACGATAGTAAGATTCAAGAAGCTTCTCATCCTCAAGCGTGAGCTCTTCAAGAAGTTGCTCTCGCGCTTCTGCTGCCTGGTTGACGTACTCCTGAGGAATTTCCTCAGTTACAAACATTTTGCCCTTGTCATCATCGCTGTAAATCAACGCTTTCTCATGAATGAGATCAATCATCCCTTTGTGATTATCCTCAATCCCGATAGGCAGTTGGCATAACACCGGACGAGCTTTCAGTCGCTGGCGCATTTCTTCAATTACTTTCCGATAATCTGCTCCGACTCTGTCCATCTTGTTGATGAAACTCAACCGAGGGATGTTATACCTGTCAGCCTGTCGCCAGACTGTTTCGGATTGCGATTGCACACCGCCAACAGCACAAAAAATCACAACGACGCTGTCCATTACTCTCAGGCTTCTCTCAACCTCGATTGTGAAATCGACATGTCCGGGCGTATCGATGATATTGACCTGATGGTCGCGCCAGATGGCGTGAGTCGCGGCGGATGTTATTGTAATTCCCCGCTCGCGCTCCTGCACCATCCAATCGGTAATCGTGGTGCCCTCATGCACTTCTCCAATTTTATGCGTCCGCCCCGCATAGAACAGAACACGTTCCGTAACCGTGGTCTTTCCCGCGTCAACGTGGGCGGCGATACCAATATTCCTTATTTTGTCAAGGTTCAGTCCCAAACCGGATACTCCCTTCGGCATTGATCCGCCGTTTCGGGGTCTGAGTCATCACTATTCCGGTGGGATGATTTCATTCTAATTACTCTATTCTTACGCCCCCCAGTGCGTTAAAATCAAATCCATCCAGGCTTAATACCGATAATGCGCATAAGCCCTGTTGGCTTCCGCCATTTTATAAGTGTCCATTTTTTTCTTTATGGAAGCGCCGGTATTATTGTATGCATCCATCAATTCAATCGCCAGTTTCTGGGAAAACGGTATTCCCTTTCGCGATCTGGCATAGTTGATAATCCATCTCATCGCGATTGCTTCCTGCTTGTTTGCCTTAACCTCAATTGGCACCTGATATGTTGAACCGCCTACACGTCGCGATTTAACCTCCACTTGGGGCTTTACATTCTTAAGCGCTTTCAGAAAAACATCAAGCGGTTCCTCACCGATTTTTTCCTGAATCATGTCGAACGCATCGTAAACCGCGCGCTCAGCAACGCTCTTCTTGCCACGCCACATCAACTTGTTGATAAACCGTTGAAGAACCTCGCTTCCGAATTTCGGATCGGGTGGTGTTATTCTTTTTTTCGGCGATCTGCCTCTCATGTTGTCACTCGCAAAATTTGCTGTTTTATCCTTATTTATTTGCCTTGTAACATAAGACAAAAAAAATGTTCCGATTATTCATGTGAAAAGAGCTATTGACGATCTCCCCTTTTAATAAAGCTCCCTCACATTGAATCAGAACGCATATTTATCTTTTTCAATTTCCCAGGTACACTCCCCCATTTTGAGATTCCCAGGATGTATCTTGAAAAATCCAAATTCTAGTTCAGGATTTAGCTCTTTGGCCGCTTAGTACCGTACTTGCTTCGCGACTTTTTACGATTCTCCGCTCCTGAAGTATCGAGAGTTCCTCTAAGGACATGGTAACGAACACCGCCAAGGTCCTTGACTCGCCCGCCTCTTATAAGAACAACCGAGTGCTCCTGCAGATTGTGTCCGATGCCCGGAATGTACGCTGTGACCTCAATGCCGTTTGTGAGTCGCACTCTCGCCACTTTACGAAGCGCGGAGTTCGGCTTTTTCGGGCTTACGGTCCAAACGCGGGTACAGACTCCACGTCGCTGCGGACAAGCCTGAAGCGCCGGCACCTTGTTTTTTTTTGTGACTTTTTTACGTCCCTGTCTGACTAACTGGTTAATGGTCGGCATAATTCAATCCCCGTTGGGTGATTCTCTCGCCTAACCCTTCGCAAGAATGTGTTATTTAATATATGGCGCCCAGACAAAAAAAATCGCTGAAAGCAATAGTTAACCTTCAGCACCTCAAGGCGCAAGAAGGTAGACTACCAAACCTCCATAATAATGTCAAATCTTTTTTCATATTATTTTTCGTTTTTTTTCAGTGATTCTATACACTTGTAATCATCTGTGTTTAACGGTAAAATAAATTTAATTGGGGATGTTTGAGGATCTTCCGTGGTTTAGACAGATTATTCCAATTAAGCACCTGCTTAATTATTCTTTTGTCATGGTAGTGAACATTTCTTACAGAGCGATAGGTAGTGTGGTGTGCCTGTATCCTGAAGGCAGATTGAAAGGTGCAGCTACTGGTCCAATCAAGACTCTCATCCAAAAGCTGCTTGCAGAGGATTCAAGAAATTTCATTATCAATTTTAAAAACGTTCTTGTGATGGATGCCCCCGCGGCTACCGCCATGAACTCAATCTATAAGGAGGTGAAAAGAAACGACGGCCGTTTGATTCTCACTGATGCAGGTTATGATGTTCTCCCTTGGCTTGAGAAGTATGCGACTGAGGTTCCCATCTTGAACGATGAAAAAGTCGCGATTGAAAAACTGTCCGGGAAACTGGAAAACTACAAGGGAAATATAGCGGTAACCGGTGCCAGTGATATCGCAAGCGCCCTTTTCAAAGGCGCAAAGAACTACAAGGGGCTGGTTTTTCATTTTTTTGACGATCCTGAAACCACCGCTGAAAAGGTGATTGAACTGAACCCACTGGCAATTGTTCTTAACATGGAACATGGGCAAAGTGCCATTCAGGCAATACGTAAATGGCGATTCGATCAGAATACCAAAGAGTGTCCAATTATTTTATTTGGACCGCCATCAGCAGGAGCTGACGCGAATGTCATGATTAAGGAAGGCGCGAATGATTTCATTGAGGTTAAATTCTCGCAGGCTGAAGCGCTTGCTTATCTGAAACCTCTTGACTTCAGAAATATATTGGCAAGAAAACTTGATATGGTTCTCGCTGGCGATTACGAGGACATTATCAGGAAATCATGACTTGCGCTTATATGTCTTATATTTTATTGAGAAAAATTCAATCCTGTAATTGACAGGCAAAAAGGATTACATTATGTTCTGGGGAAAGACAGTTGTATATATCGACAATTCTAATATTTACAGAGGAGGCAAGGATTCCGGATGGCTGCCCGAATATGAAAAGCTGATGCGCTTCCTTGAAGGGCTTGGAGGACAGCTTTGGGATGTTCATTTCTTTGCAATTGAGGAATCAAGCAGTGAGAGAACCACCACAAGTGACTTCTTTGATTACCTCCAAAAGGGGTTGGGATTCAAACTCCACCTCTACACCTATGGATTGAAATCCATTCGATGCACCCACTGCGGGCGATTCTCGCAGATTTCAATTGAAAAGGGGCTTGATATCGGCATGGCGACACAGATTATGCGTGATTTCCATAACGATGCTTTTGACACGATGATCCTCATGAGCGCGAACAAGGACTTCATTGAACTGATGGATTTCGTCAGGACATCGGGGAAAAAAGTCAAACTGATGATCTGGCGAAATACTCTAAGCCAGGATTTGAACAAATTCACTGACCAATGGGGAATCGAGATTATCTATCTGGATAATCATCGCCATGAACTGGAGAAGGAGCATCGAGCCATTAAGGAAAACGCTGATTTGCCCTATGAATTCAGTAATCATTACAATTGTAGTGACCGAGGCACAAGACCATCTCAACCAAACGACATCTTGAATAAGGAAGCCGGCATTTCCCAGAAAACAGATGCAAATGGAAATAACGCCGATGCAAATAACGCGACACAGCATGAACAATCAACTGACCCATTGAACCCGGATGAAAACCCGCCACAAGAAGAAACATCACCGGATACCGAGCATTACACTTTATATAAGGACACTCCGCTTTCTGACAATTAAAAAATAGGGACAGTTACCTGTTTTATGTCGCTGATAAACAGTGGCAACTGCATTTGGCTTAACCATGCGGGTTATAAAACAGGTAACTGTCCCTATTTTTTTCGCAACGCATAGAGGCAAGGCATGAAGAAGAGGGCGACGAATGCCTCCATGATTAGTCCGCCGATGGCTCCGACTGCCATGGGCTGCAACATGTCAGCGCCTTCGCCCAGGTTCAGCGCAAGCGGCGTGAATCCAATTATCGTGGTTATTGTAGTCATCAGTCGAGGGCGCAGACGGATTTTCGCGGCTTGATGCACCGCATTGCGGATACTCAAACCTTGCTTCCGGTGAAGCTCTTCCGCGTAAGTCATGAGCAGGACACCGTCATTGATTGTCAGCGCTGCGACCACCAGAACTCCGATTATCACTGTCGCCGCGAACGCAAGTCCGGACAGATACAATGCGAATACCAAACCGGCAAGACAGAAAGGAGTGCTGCCCAGAATAAGTGTCGGAAGCCTGACACTGTTGAACTGCACGGTGAGCACAATGAATGCGAAGAATAACGCCAAACCCAACATCGCCATTACACCCTGCGTCATATCTGCCATCAACTCAGCCTGCCCTCCCAGGCTGAATTCGTAACCTGGTGGACGGTCGATTTTATTCAGTTCGGTCAGCAGTTTTGTCGAGGCGGTTGCGATATCTACACCGGATGTATTCGCCTGCACGGTTACTTGTTTGATTTGATTTTTACGGATGATTTCCAACGGCCCAACAGATTCGATCACGCTTGCAACGTCGCGTACCCGAATCGCCTTTCCCTGAGCCTGTGTCAGGACTATATCTTCAACATTCTGACGGGAGACTATCTGGTTTTTCGGAATCAGTACGCGGATATCATAGTACTCGCCGGCATAGCGATAGCGGCTGACCACCGCGCCGGTTATGAGTGATCGTAATGTTCCCGCAATATCCGCAACAGAGATGTCCAGTTCAGCTGCTTTTGTCCTGTCAA
>JAGGVT010000074.1 GCA_021157815.1 bacterium
CCAGCGTCAGTGTAATCGCGGCGGTCAATGTTGTCTTGCCATGATCGATATGACCGATTGTGCCCACGTTTACGTGGGGTTTCGTTCGTTGAAATTTCTCTTTCGCCATGGAGTCTAAGCCTCCCTAGAACTCATACGATTCAAGTATAAAAAATAACGTGTCGAGAATCGACATTATAACACATTCAAAATACAAGCCCGCAACCGGACTTGAACCGGTGACCTCGTCCTTACCAAGGAAGTGCTCTACCAACTGAGCTACACGGGCAAACAAAAAACCGTGCCTTTCGCGTTTTCAAAGGATGAAACCAATACTACAGACTTAAAAAAAAAGAACCGGTTCATCCAAACCAACAAAAATGAAAAAACTTTTTTTTTCATTTTTCCCGCTGTCAAAACAAAAGCGGGAGATGGGACTCGAACCCACGCAACCAGCTTGGAAGGCTGGGGCTCTACCAACTGAGCTACTCCCGCCCATTTTGCGTCGATAAAAAAAACGCGTCAACCGTTGAAGGCCAACCTGCGCCTTCGTTACCAAGGTAAATTGGAGGGAGGTGGATTCGAACCACCGTAGGCATTCGCCGTCAGATTTACAGTCTGATCCCTTTAACCACTCGGGCATCCCTCCACAAAACGCAAGCCGGCGGACCGATTTGAACGGACGACCGGCTGATTACAAATCAGCTGCTCTACCAACTGAGCTACGCCGGCAAGCCTACATAATAAAAACCAAGCTAACAAAATCATGCCCCTGAATGAACAAGAGACAAAACTCTAATTATAAATGACAATCACCACCTGTCAAGAATTAATTTATAAAAATTCCGTATAATTATATCGGTATTAAATCAATATTATTGATTCGAATGGGGCGCAACGGCAGCTGGTGTTGTTGGGAAAGTCGATTTCCACTGTACCCCGGTCATGCTGTCCCGAACAAAACCAACAATTACCTATCAAGTAAATCAGGCATGCCGGGGTCCCGTATAAATAGCCATTTCCCCGGCATGCCTGATTTGCATTATAGAAAATTGTCAACTGTGATTCAATTCGTACCGGGTACGGGGTACGAATTTATGAAAAGAGAAACTCTAATCAATCTGAACCCGGGCGCGCATCAACTGGCTGAAATATAAAAATGCGCCTGCCGTTATCATCGCCATAATCTGAAACCAGGTTGATGAATGGTTGTCGAAAGATGAATACAGTTTACCGTTCATCCCGAGGTCAATGGAGAAATGCTTTGCCACAAGGACAACAGCCACAAGAAGAAGCAGAATCGAGACCATAAGAATAATCCAGAGATTATCCCTTAAAAGATCACCGTTTGCCGTTACGGATTCCTCACGCGCGCGAATCATCACCCTGCGAGCGAAACCATCCGAAACAGGCCGTTTGTTCTTTTCCTTATAATAACCAGCCAGCAATTCATCGATTTTATCTTTTTTTGCCATACTATTTCCCTCCCGTCATCAATCCCGCATCGGAAAACGCATGGCGCACTTTTTCCTTCGCGCGATGAAGATGAGATTTTACTGTTCCCAAAGGCATTCCTGTCATTTCAGATATTTCCTCGTACGGCATATCCTCATAATAGTGTAGATGAAGGATGCTGCCATATTTCACGGGAAGCGTTTTTATTATCCTGCCAAGAACGTTTGCCATTTCGGACTTTTCATGAGTCCTGTCCGGCGTTGGCGACTTGTCAGCGATTGCCTTGAAGTCGATTTCGTCATCCTGCAGTTTCGTTCTCTTCAGATTTCTTAAATGATTCAGGCAGACATTCACAGTTACACGATAGAGCCAGGTTTTGAATTTTGCGTTGAACCTGAATTTGGACATTCCCCTGAACGCCTGAATGAAAGCCTCCTGCGCGAGGTCCTCGTCATCCGATGTTTCATGGATAACGCTTCTGATAATTCCGAAAACGAACGATTGATATTTCTCGACAAGCGGCTCGAATGAATCGGGGTCGCCCGACTGGACACGTCGAATTAACTCGAAATCCTCATCGAGCATATCGCGACTATCCAGCACAAGTTCGCCGCTTGTCATTTCTCGTTCTCCCGGTTCTCTTTTATCATGACCTGCCATGAAATCCAGTTGCTTTCATTCAATCAATAGTTTAGAGGAAAGATATCTGAATATGTTTCAAAAAAACATGTAAAGTATGCAACAATTTTCAGCTCGTTTCATCAAAATAGACGAAAACCAACTTTAAGTGATTCCGACTCTTCGCATCACGAAGACCCTGAGTGACATCGAAAGGTGTCGAATGTCGGAATGGCTTATATCCTGGAGGTTACAGAAGATGAATGAAGGCATTATAGCGTTAATGATACCGGTAATAGCAATCCTTGGCGGATGTGGAATAGCCATATTTTCCATGTACAGCGAAACACGAAAAAGAGAGCTTCTTCATAATGAGAGGAAAATCGCATTGGAAAAAGGATTGCCATTGCCTGACGATTTTAAAGAACGGAAGAATCCTGAAACAAGGCATAAAAACGCGGCGCTTGTAAATCGCAAAGTCTTTGTGATTCTCTTTTTCATAGGTCTGGCATTCGCGTGGTTCTTCCCGGATAATGCAGACCCGTCCGGACGATTCATAGGCGCAGTACTCATTCTGCTAAGTTTCGCGTTTTTGATAATCAGCACGTTTAAATACAAGATGTCTCCTGAAGAGAAGGAGTTATATAAGCCGAAATCTAAATTCA
>JAGGVT010000050.1 GCA_021157815.1 bacterium
ATGGATTCCGGGTCAAGCCCGGAATGACAACGAGTTCAATCGCGGATTTAGGGTATTCACTTACGATTCATGTCTGATAAATACCAATAAGCCGGTATGTTCTTTATTAATCAGCAATACGGTAATTAGTCTCTAGCTTAACCGGACAGTAGTGATTTGAATCCTGAAGTTCAGGGATTGTTGAAAGAGTCGATTTCTTTCCGGAATGTAGGGGCGCAACAAGCAGCTCCCCTACATATAGCGCCTTTTCAACAATTCCCTTTCAAATTACTTCGCTTACCAAGTCTCTCTCACGGGTCATCTCAATTATAAAATGATCTCCCATAGTGTTAAATAACGGCAGAGCGGATAGATTCTTGTCAAGCCAGCGGAATTTCCGATAGAATTTTCTCCGTCTTCTGAAATGCCCTGAAAGATAGGGTGGGGGAAGCATCAGACCCAACGCCTCAATCCGGTCAATTGAGAAATACAATCCAAAGATATCCGCAATCTCTGATGGCTGATAAAATCGGGACGGAACTCGTTTCCCGGCCATAGGAACAAGCGCGGAGCCGCGCCATCGTGAAAACGCGCGGCTAAATCGCCTGTGAAGCAGAAAATAAATCGTTTCAAAAATCGGTTTGCGGCCCATTACGACATGCAGTGATTTACCTCCGGGGTTAAGCAACCTTGCGTTAAGGCGTGCGAAACCGTCAAGATTTTCTATCATATTCAACGGGCCGAAATTGGAATAAACGCCGTCAAATCCCATTGGCAGTTCCTCGATTAGTTTTAAAAGCTCCTCCGCTCGAAGATGTCTGAGAGTTACATCGCGAGAAAAACCCGCTTTTTTGATTTTCTTTTCAGCTTCAGTGAGCATTCCGGATGAGAAATCACAAGCGATAACACTGATTCCACGCTTCGCAAGATGGATAGCGTCATCACCGGTACCGCAGCCGATATCCAGAACAAGCATCCCGGGTTTAAAAAGGGCATCAAGGCGTTTCTGCACACGCGCGCGAAAATCCCTGCCGATTGCTGTCAGGCTGAAATCACAATCGTAGGTTTTAGACGCTCTATCGAACGCCTCATGTGATTTCTGCCTTAGTTCTTTCGTTAATCTTGACATGGCATTAATTGAGTCGTAGCCCGGGAATCCACTTCCCGGGGTTTTCGTGAAAAACTACGTTTTATGTTGTTGCGTTTTATAAATATATTTTTCCCTGGGAGCGCTGGTCTCTGACCGGCACCTGAGCAAGCAAAATTGAAATGAAAAAAAAGGAATCTTTCGGACATGGTTGATATATTCAACTCTTTTCTTTTGGTATGTTGTCTGTTAAATATACTTTGCTGATTTCTATTAAACTGGTCCAAGTGCCGGTCAGAGACCAGCGCTCCCAGGTTCAGAATTTTGCCGATACTATGTCATTTCTATAAACACTGGTTTTATTGCCTTTTTCCTATACCTTATTAATTAAGTGAAAAATCCTTAAGAAGCCAGGTATCAGTCCCGCGGGCTTCTGAGCCGAAATACTGCATTACTATACCTACATTCTCAGCGTAATATGTCTGATAATTCCTGTCCTCACTTGTCATGTAACGCGTTTCAATCAGCATCGCGGTGAATGGCCCATTCGATGTTTGAACATTTTCAAAAGAGCGTACCGTACTTGACGGACTCTGTTTATCGGATTCATGCCATGAATCATTGATCTTAGGCGATGACGGCATCACAAGAAGCGCTCGCCTTGTGGGACGCTTGATATCATGAGTTATCATCAGATTATCATTTTCCGTATAATAATAGCTGCTTTGCTCCCTGCCGTTTTCAGTCGATTTCACCTGATAAAGAGTTATCCTTCTGACCTCGATTTTATCCACAACTTCAATGGCCTTGGTTGTAATCGTTTTACCGTCACGATTCATCATCCCCCCTTTTTTTGTGTGTTCATAGACCCATCGATTTCCCACTGCCAAAGGAAACCATTTCGTGCCGCCTGATAAATCGCTGGCTGTTTGCGTTGATGTTTCATCTGATTGAGTCGCGGATGATGTTTCTTCAGGTTTTTGAATATTTATTGTCGAGTGATGCCATTCATACTCCAGATTGAAAGTGCAAATTTGCTTTAGCGTATTATACGGTTGCTTTTCAGCTGTTTGTGCCGGAAGAATCCATGGCAGCCCTAATATAATCGCAAGTAACATCAACGCGATTATCCAGAGAACGTTCGAACTCTTTCTCTGTGCTGCTTTATTGTAGTATGGGTGTCCCATCACACAATCCAGATGAAATCAGGAATCATGAATAATTATACACCAATTCGCGGGAAAGTCTTTGGTAGGGGCGCCGCTTGTAGCGTTCTTTCTTGCTTGGAAAGCGTTTCGGAATCTTCAAACAGCAAGAAAAACGTCATTCCCGCGAAAGGGGCTGTTGAAAAAGCCCTGAATGTAGGGGGTAGGTCTCTGTGCCTACCCTAAATATTGGCATAAATACAGGGCAACCACGGAGAGTTGCCCCTACGGTCTGGGATATAATGGGCTTTTTCAACAGTCCCGAAAGCGGGAATCCATTTTTCTTCGGATTCAATCCTGTACGATAGTCTGGTTAAAACTTAAATTGGATTCCCGCTTTCGCGGGAATGACATGTTATTCGACCTGATGAGTTAATCGAATGTGAGAAACAAAATCTGGCCATTCGCTTCTCGAAGACCCTGAGCGTAGTCAAAAGGCGCGAATATCGGAATGACGAACTATATATGTTTTGATGATGTTCTGAGACACATTCCCAACAGCGCCCTGACTTACAGCTTGACTAAAGACTCGTTATGCGGTTTATTCTAGTTATGATGATATTCATGTTTAGAAAATCAAAAAAACAAAATGGGCAGGATGGATTCAGTTTTATTTCACTTTTGATTTCACTTGTCATCGTAGGAATTCTGGCGTCGATGGCGCTTGTTCATTACAGGTCGCTGGGATTGTTCAGCACTGATAGAACAAATCCTGAAAGCTTTGAGAGACGGCTCGATAAAAATCTTGCTATTGAGAGTTTGAAAAAACTTCACACGATGGAGATTACTTATCATATTCGTTATAACCGGTACGGCACATTCAATGAACTGCAAAGCGAGGGGTATATTCCAGCGGGTTATACAGCGAAACTGGGCGAACATGGAGTTCCATTCCTCGATTATTGGGACATCGAGATTAACGCGATGGAGGAATCATATTTGCTTCTTGCCACACCAAATGACAATGCTGCTGAATATGATAATGTTCCTATCCTGGGGATGAATGAATCCGGGCGTGTCTGGGAGGAGGAGGGGTTCGAGGAATTAGGGGATGAGCCTGAGGATAATACCGATGATGAAATTCCATTTCCATTTGGCTTGCCGGAAGAGGGCGATTAATTCAACCTGATTGATTGTTTGGTAATCAAATAAATTAGCATCAAAAGTAAACCTCCCGATTATTGGGAGGATATATCATTTACAGGGCACACATAACATGAACAGGTTAAACAGCATCCTTAAATATTTTGCGCCAATGCTTGTTTTCGCTTTTGCGATTGGATTATTGAATTGCGCGTCAGCATCCGTACAAGTGCCGAAACACGTTGTGATCTTTTTCTCATCTGAAACAAAGAATGAGCTTTTCGTCTGTGGGTGCAAGGAAAAACTCGGAGGGCTGGCACGTCGCAAGACAGCAATTAAAAACTGCGAATATCCGCACATTGTCGTGGATGTCGGAAGCTTTTCCAAAGGCAGCAAGAGATTCGAGAAACTTAAAACAGAAACGCTTTTGAAATGCTACAACAACATCGGCTGCGATGTAATCAACGTAGGCACTAACGAATATCGTCTTGGAGATGAGCTTGTCAGGTATTTTGAGAAAATTGCGGATGCTCCATTCATCAGCGCGAACGTAGCTGATAAAAACCGGGAACTTGTGTTTCCGCCATATAAAATAATCACTGTTGATGGTTTGAAACTTGGGGTTATCGGCGTGGTGTCCTCGGCGTTTGTTAAGGACGAGGTACGATTGGGATACCGTATTCTGAATATTGAGGAGCAGGCGGCGAAATTTGTTCCAGAGGTGAGCAAACAATGTGACTTGGTTATCCTGCTTGCGAACGCTCGCGACAACGAGATTGAAAACATCGCCGCAGCGAATCCCGGCATCGATGTCATTTTAGGCGGACGGACTTTCAATTACTCCGAGAATGACCGTCCCACGAAATTAGGCAACACAATAATCCATAAGAACGGCGGAATGGGCAAATATCTTGGGCGGCTCAGGCTTGACCTTCAGAGGGCAACTCCGGTAAAAATCAAGGACTACGAGGGTTTCAATGTCCATCTGGGCGATGACCTTGTGGATGATCCTGAAATTCTTAAGATTCTCGATGAATACAGGACCAGATTAAAAACAACGGATTTCACCAAGCCGGCTGAGGATTCGAAGGATGGAACCACTGGTACAGGAGAGAAGAAGGATTCAAGCGATGTGTCAGATGATGATATTCTCGCTGATGCCGATTTGGCAAATGAAACTCCGGCATATTTAAGTTACACGGGCGCTTTGAAATGCGCGGAATGCCATAAGGAAATCTATAATAAATGGCGCCGGACTCGCCATGCGAACGCGTTCATCACTCTTGCCGCGGAGCAGCAGGACAAAAATCCGCAATGCTTTCCCTGCCATACTGTGGGATTCAAGCGCATCGGCGGTTTCGTCGATTTCGAAAGCACTCCCAAACTTGTTGGCGTTCAATGCGAAAACTGCCACGGCGGCGGAGCGGCGCATGTAATTGCAATGAAAGACCCGGCAAAATCAGGTCCCGCGATTACAAGCCGTGTCCCGGAATTTTTCTGTAAAAAATGCCATAATGATGAGTGGGATGCTGAGTTCAACATGGAGGAAAAACTGCCTCTTGTTGATCATGGCACTGATGGGACTGAATAGAATTAGTAACAGGAAATACATTGACCAGCAGACGAAAACTACGAGAAATGATTTTTTCCCTTCTTTTCCAGATAGAGGTGGGGGAGCACGATTCAGAACAGACCCTGCAGAAGAGCATTGAGGAAGAAGAAATTTCGACTGATGACAGGAATTTTTACAGCGGGATGATAAGAGGAGTCTCGCGTGAAAGAAACGCGCTTGATGGCATTATCGAGGAATATGCCAGGGGTTGGAGACTTAACCGTATCGCAAAGGCTGATTTGTCAATTCTCAGGATGGCGATTTTCGAATTGCTGTTTGGCCTGTCAGGACTCGAGGCTGACCCTCCGGTAGTAATCAACGAGGCGGTTATGCTAGCGAAAAAATTCTCAGGGCCAAAAGCCGGCAAATTTATCAACGGCATACTGGGAAGCGTCGCCCGCGATATGAATGATACATCAAAAAACGTTGGCAGAATCGCAGGTGATAATGTCCTTAAAAAATGATGGGCATAAAAAGATTCCTCTCGGACCTGCTTTTGGCGATACTGCTCTTTATGCGGTCAGTTTTATCCTGTTCATGGTTTGCGGAATATGGTTTCCGCATCGAAATTTCCACGTTATAACATCACGGCTCGGCGCCGGTGGAGAACTTCCAAAGGGTTCACAAAGCGCGTACGAACTGACAGAAATCCTGTATGCGTGGCAGGGGCTTTTGATAGTGCTGTTCATCGCGCTTGTTGTGTATTTCTGGTGGACATCCACATGGAAGCAATCGACATCTAAAAAATCCGGTAGATTCCTCCTGTGGTGCATTCCCGCCGGTTTTTATGTCATGATGCTGTGGATTCTCTACTGGCTGATGTTTCCCCTCCGCATAGTAAGCGACGTGGTTGCGTAATTCCCGCGAACGCGAAACAAGAATACGTCATTCCCGCGAAAGGGGCTGTTGAAAAAGCCCATTATATCCCAGACCGTAGGGGCAACTCTCCGTGGTTGCCCTGTATTTATGCCAATATTTAGGGTAGGCACAGAGACCTCCCCCCTACATTCAGAGCTTTTTCAACAGCCCCGAAAGCGGGAATCCATTTTATTCTTTAATAAGACTATCGTGCAGTTCTTTCCATTCCTGGTTAAGGCATTCAATCAACTCAATATTCCACGCATTGCCCCGTATCTGCATCAGAAGAAAAATTGGATTCCCGCTTTCGCGGGAATGATGTGTTACCGGGACACATTCTACAAGTGCAAAAAATCAAACAGCATAATGAAAAAGGTTAAAAACGTGATTCCCTTTGCCAAAGCGGGAATAAATAATTGCTTTTCTATTATAACGCTTTTTCTGGCGTTTATTATTATGTTCATAACCGGCAATATCCCGATAATTGCGTACTTTATCTCTTTTTTCCTGATTGCATGAATCAGGCAATTTACTGCAACGAAAACATAAGTAATCAGAATTAAGAAAGCGATAATCATTAGTGAAATAATCGAATCGTGTGTAAGTCTATTAAATGGACGTGCAAATAATATGGATTGATTAAAAAGTAAAAAATACATTAGATATGAAATCAGTATTCCATAGACGATGGAATACAAAGAAATTATCCACAGGGCTGCGCCTTTTTCTCTCTGAAGAACATAAATATTAAGTACTGGAATCAATCCTGTAATCACAAATTCAAATATTCCGGTCTTTAATGCATGTTGAATGGAGATTACTGCCGGATAAATCAAAACACAAAATATGCAAAAACGAGGGAAGGTTAACCAGTATAAATCAACCATGAAAAAGGGAAAAAGATCGAAAGGTAATTTCAGTAGATAAGTTAATAATTCGATGAGGATTATGAATAATAGCGTGATCCCCTGTACAAGTGTGGCGATGAATATAAACTTCTCTTTTAATCTATCTTTTCCGGAATTGTAAAGAATATTAAAACCCGGAAATACTCCTATGATAGCGGGTTTTATCTTCTTCCTCTCGATTCCGTAAAACACACAATCAACTAAAATGAAAATATATGTTATAAAAATTAAACCGGAAAAAAATATCACTGGAATTATAAAGAAGTCATAATGGGTCTTTGCAAGAATCTTGTAAACTTTATTGAAGTCAAAGAAGAAAGCAAGGATTATCCCCGTAACCATAGTTCCATAAATGATAGAATAGATGGCTGTCATCCACTTGGGCGCGGCATTTTCTCTTACAAGATAGTAAATATTAAAAATAGGAATTAATCCTGTGATTATAAAAAAGCGTTTTCCAGTTTTGCGCGCGTGCTGAAATGACCGGATTGCGGGCCCAAGGAATAAAAAAAATGTCAGAATGAGGACTATACTAAAATGGATAATCTCATCTATATTGTCAGAATACAGAGGCGGCATTTTTCCTTCGCCATAGTACAATGTTGGATTTAAAAGCGTAGGAATGAATGTGCAGATGAAATTATTCATTTTAAAATACCCAAATGCGTTTCTTTAATTATACACTATTTAGACAAACGTGGATAAAAAGGGTTTTGATGAATTTTCCTCAATTCTACTGTCTCTACCTTAATCTTGGGAGATTAGCTCGATACCGCCTGCTTTCTTCATCGTCGGGGTTATGGTAAAACGTCCTCCGACGTCTTCCTTTGCCAAACGCAAGATAAAACAGCGTGAGTACATTCACAAACGGAATCATCATGAACACGCCGAGGAATCTGTGTTTCCCGATAGCGTATGAAATATGGCTCCACAGCATGCCCCAGTTGACGATGAAAAACACTGTCGCGATGATGTAGATATCATAATAGATATCCGTGAATTTTTCCGAATGCTCGATGTAGAAATAGTTAATCGGGAGCGCCATGAGGAAAATAATCAGGAAAACAAGGGTTCCCACAGGCCAGCCTGCGATGCGAACCATCGGGATTATGTCCAGTACGGGGATACATGCCAGCGTGATTTGTGTCGAACTGTCCTCCTGGTTGGAGTTAATCACGATTGTAACGAGGCATATTGTGAAAACGATGAAACTTAAAATGAGGAAGATATAATTATTTGCGAAAAATAAGCCAGCGGGATTAACCAGCGCGGCGAGATACATCGAAATATAGAGAAAAACCTGGTCGATATACTCAGTCGGGATTGGTACTATCATACCGTAAATTAAAACGCTCATTTTTCCCTTTCGCCAAATCTGCCGGCGTCGGCAATTGCGGATATGAAATCGCTGGTCGCGTTTGGTTTGCCTAGCGCTTTCGATGCCTCACGCATCTTCTTCCGCTTTTTCGGATCGTTAATTATGCCGTATATTTCACGAAGGATATAATCCATCGACATGTGCCTTTCCTCAATTATCTCCGCCGCTTCATTGATTTTCAACGCCTGCGCGTTATGGTACTGATGATGATCCGCCGCGTGCGGGAACGGGATTAGAATCGCGGGAACTCCAACCGCGGTTATCTCAGCGATTGTATTCGCGCCAGCTCGTGAAACCACAACATCCGCCGCCGCCAGGGCATCCGACATTTGATTTATGAAACTGAAAAGGTGATATGTCTTTCCGAATGAACTTGTTTTTACCCGATTTTTAGCCACAAAAAACGCTTTCTTTCCCCACTGGTGAACCACCTGCGTGCCCGTGATTTGCTTATGTGTGCGTTTTGAATTAAGTTCCCACGCGGCCAGGAAAGTTGTATTAATTGTCTGCGCGCCCTGTGAACCGCCAAGCACCAGAATGGTATTCAGATCAGGATTCAAGCCCATTTTGCGGATTCCCGTTTCACGGTCGGTTTTCAAAATTTCCTCTCGAATCGGGCAGCCGGTAACCACAATTTTTTTCTTGAACCGCTTAAGTTCACGTTCAGCGAGCGCGTCCGCAAGGCAGATTCGTGTCGCGGATGGCGCTGCCCATCGCGTGCTTCGTCCGGGTTTGGCGTTTAATTCGAGCAGCACGGATGGAATCCTGCACATCGACGCCGCGATTATCACCGGCCCCGCTACGAAACTGCCGAGTCCCACCACGACATCCGGCTTGAAATTACGGATTATTCTCTTCGCCTGCCGAACCGATTTAAACGTCATCAGATTTGTGGAAACCTTGAGATTGCTGATGATTGCCGCGGGAGTGTATCCGCGGCGGAAATAGTCGATGTCGATTGGTTTGAAAGGCACATCATGCTCGGGGACAATTTCAGATTCGATGCGCTCCGATGTTCCAATCCACATGAATCGCAGATTGCCTACATCGCGGCGCAGCTTGTCGATGACAGCGAGACCGGGAAATATGTGCCCACCTGTCCCACCGCCGGCAAACAGGATACGACGATTATCAAACAACTCAGCGGCCATAAAGTTACGTTGTCTGCCTTACTTAACTGCACATGGAATATAATCTAACCTTAGAAGTATATCATATCAGAGTTAAAGAGGGTAGTGGGTAAGTTGGGGTTACTTGGGTTGAGAGGCACTATAAACATGTAACCCGGCATCCCCTTGCCGGGGTCGCGACATAACCAGACCCCTACAATGTTAATCATATTCCGCACCGGAAATAGATATCACCTCTACTTCCGCCCAGTGTTTTTCATATATCCCTCTCTGAACATACTTATGAAAACTGGAATATTCCCACTCATGCGTTGATTTGACATATCCGTGTTTTACCGGATTGAAATGGATATACTCGACACAGTTTTTCAAGTCTTCATCTGATCGTACCGTATGCTCCCAGAATCGCGGCTGCCAAATTTTAACACCACTGCCAATTATTCCCTTTCTTTTAAGTTCGATATTAACTTCTCGTTTGAAGAAAGCTATCATTTTCGAATAGTCTGATTTGCTGGGTTTTATCAGCCAGTGGAAATGATCAGGAAGTATTACCCATGCACGGAAATTGACATCGAATTTATCGGCTGAATGTTGCATCTCCTGTTTGGCAAGTTCTTGTAATTCAGGGGATGAAAGCCATTTTTTTCGATTGAAAGTATTGAACGTGAGAAAGAAAACTGAATCGTTTGAAACTGGTTTGTGGCGACGATATTTTACCATGATTGGGTATTATAACCTATTTCCCCGGCAAGGGGATGCCGGGTTACATTTTTCCCCGGTGAAGGGACACCGGGTTACATTTGGTTTGGGTAGGTTTGCAGATTCCCCGGTTAAGGGAAACCGGGTTACATTTGATACGGACTGGTTTGCGGATTCCCCGGCAAAGGGATGCCGGGCTACATTTATCAGCAAGTAATCTGAAGTCCCTATTGTAACCCGGCATCCCTTTGCCGGGGTAACGACATAACCAAGTTTCCACAACGTCAATCATATTCTGCACCGGAAATAGATATCGCCTTTCCAGCACCATATGTATCCTCGTTCTCCGCCATCCCCCTTGTGAAAAATTGCGCAAACTAAAGCTGGCATTTATCCACCAATAATGTAGAATATACCTCGTCAAAATTTTACAAACGGCTGCCTGCATCATGGCGGCTAATCTTTTTGATTGCTCAAAGGGATACTGGGAAAATGCTGGAAACACTGATATATCCAAAGTCTGTCGCCGTGGTGGGAGCGTCGA
>JAGGVT010000101.1 GCA_021157815.1 bacterium
GCAACTCGTGGAATGTAACGCAAACCGCAAAGGAACTCGGCCTGGAGCGCAGCCATTTATATAAGAAGATGAAAGGCCTCGGCATCCAGAAACCGGATATTGGTTGATTGAGTTTGTGAACATTCAGAAGAGCAGGTTTAATCAGGTGTATAATAATGGCAACTTTCCCATTTTCGGATGGCTTCTCTTTACCCTTCGACTCTGCTGCGCTCCGCTCAGGATGATTTATTCTAAGTCACCATCATCGCGTCGCCGAATGAATAGAAGCGGTAGTTGTTTTCTATCGCGGATTTGTACGCTTCAAACATGAAATCCAATCCCATGAATGCTCCGACCAGTGCCAGAAGCGTTGTTCGCGGAAGGTGGAAATTGGTCAGAAGGATATCTGTCGCTTTGAATTCATGCCCGGGCACGATGAACAAATCGACATTGCCATCGAAAGATGCGATTCCATTTGAATTGTGAGCTGCATACTCAAGCAGGCGTGTCGATGTTGTCCCGACTGTCATTATTGGTTTACCCTCGCTTTTTGCCTTTGCGATATGGCACGCGCTGTTTGCTGAAATAATCCCTCGCTCGGTGTGAATGGTGTGTGTTTTCAGATTGTCTGTTCTTATCGGCGAGAAAGTATCAAGGCCGATTTGAAGTTCAACCGGGATAAACTCGAATCCTGAGTTTTCCAATTGGGCAATCAGATCATCGGTGAAATGCAGTCCGGCGGTCGGCGCGGCGGCTGAACCTGATTTATCGGCGTAAACGGTTTGGTATCGTTCAGGCTCGATATTGTGATTTGTAATATACGGCGGCAGCGGAGTCGAGCCGTGGGACGCCATCAACTTACGAAATAAATCCGGTTTGTCTATTTCGATAATGTCTTTGCCGTCTGAGATTCGCTCAACAAGAGTGGCAGTGATTTGATTATCGAACAGGTAAATGCGCCGTCCGAGGGGCATTCTAGCGCGCCTGGAAAAAATCGCGCGCCATTTGCCGGATTCAATTTCTCTCAAAAAGAGAATCTCAACTTTCCCCTCGGTTTCTTTTATACCATCCACTCTCGCGGGGAATACTCGACTTGTGTTGATAACAATCGCGGTTTCAGGCGGAATCAGGTCGGGAAGTTCATTGAAAACATGATGGCTAATTGTGCGGCTTGACCTGTCGCAGACAAGCAGCTTGCTGTCATCACGCTTTTCAAGCGGTGTTTGCGCTATCATATCCTGTGGTAGATCATAATCCAGCAGGGATACAGGTAAATCCACTATTTTTCTTTCCGTTTTGCTCATCGTATCAGTTGGTGTTTATCAAACATGAATCGCAAGTGAATATCGAATCGTTCTATCCGTAAAAAGGGGCATTCCACAATCATGGGGTACGTCCACATGAGGCTTTAAATCTGATGTTATCAATATACCATACTGCAAACCCTCATTTATACTGTACTTATCCACCTGGTTGGGACAGTCCCCTTTTTACTACCATCGTGGAGTATTCCCAGTTTTTCTGTGTTCCTTCAGCAAGATGCAAATATTTTCCAGGTTCACAAAACCTTCTAACCTATTAACCTATTAACCTATTAACCTACTAACCTGCTAACTTGCTAACCTATTAACCTGCTAACTTGCTAACCTATTAACCTGCTAACTTGCTAACCTACTAACCTGCTAACTTACTAACCTGCTAACCTGCTAACTTGCTAACCTGCTAACTTGCTAACTATTTTACGTGGGAACAACCTTGAAAATGATGTCCATGATGTTACTCTCGCCAAGATAATTATTCACCGCTTTAATCATCTTTTCTTTTGAGGCGTCCATTTCCTGTATCACCGCCGGATGCGATACGGACACAACCAACTTGTTCCTTCTTAGTTTACAGCCAACGATATATTCCCTGAAAGGCTCGTTTTTAAAGCGGGTTTCAATAATTTTCCAGAATGCCTTAACAACAGCGTCGCGGTCATCGACCACTTTAAGGGCGTAACGCTCGCAAATTTCTTTCAGTACTTCCTTGAGAGTAATCATGGTTAAATTAAAAAAACACTGCTATTAAAATACTGGACATAATTTTACATGATAATGGAGGTGGGCGCAAAAGGGGCTGTTGAAAAAACCTTTGGGCGCAAACCGTAGGGGCGAACCTTGGAATCTGTCTCAGAACCTCCAAACAGCAAAAAACGTCATTCCGACATCCAACGAGTGAAACGAGGAGGATGGTCGGAATGACAATTTTGGCGGGTTTTGAGACAGTTTCCTTGTGCTCGCCCCTACATTAGCGCTTTTTCAACAGGCACACAGACATTTGCTAAATCATTGTCGATATAAGAATCATACCGCTGATGTTTAATCCTACGTGCGCCCATATTGCGGGATATATCGATTTGAAATGTAGCGCCATCAGGCTGGGTACAATCGCGAACAGTACAAGTGAAAGCGCAACCGGAGAACCAAGGTGGGCGAATCCGAACAACACTGCTGTTATCAGCGCTGATGAAAATACGCTGAAACGTTTTCTGATTTGGCACAGCACATATCCGCGGAAGAAATATTCCTCAGCGAAAGGAACGAATATTCCAATCAGGAAGGCAATCAGAAGAAACTGCATTGGATTCCGTGCTGCCTCTAACACAGCCTGCCCGATTTCCTCATCGCCTGTCGGGAAAAAATAGGCGAAAAAGCACCATGCGACAAGCGTAATAAATCCCGGAATCCAATTGCGGGATTTACATATTTGTGTCTCGAAAAAAGCAATGATAATAATTGCAGGGAAAGCGGCGATGTATGGGAAAACCGCCCAATCCGGATAATGCGCCACATCGGGAAATTCAAGGATGCCGCACTGCCAGATTCCGGCGATGATACATACCGCGATTCCACTTGTGAGCGTCCGCTTGAAATCGGCAAAGCTCAAACCGGGAAACGATGTGCCTTTAAATATTTGTTTGGCGAAAAAATACGGGATGAATATCAGGGGTATGTAATTAATCCCCATGATAAAAACTATCTGAGGACCTTTAAGCGCCTCTTTAAATCCAAACGCTTGAGAAAAAATAGCGGACAAAAAAAGAAATGCAAAAAAGGCAAGAATTAGGGTGAGCGCATCATTCCTTACCGGTGGTTCGCTATTATCATTTCCGGGAGTTACCATGAATTTATTGAGCCGCCACGGTTTCATCCGAATCTGTGCTGAATGAACGGCGCGCAAGAATATCCAAGTCAAAATTCTCCTTGCGGATTCGAATATCCAGATAAAGCAGGAATACGATTGTTAAGGTAATCGGTTGGAAAGTAATTGTGAACAAGGTTGATATCGCCGCGACAAACGCATTTCCCGCTATTCCCGGAATCAACCCGCCTATTCCCTGACCAATAGAGAGGAATATTTGTGTGATAATCGCAACGAGTAAAGCTGCAAGGAGATAAATTCCAAATGTGCGCCACCAGAATCCTTTCAAAAGCCACCAGGTACGTTTTAGCGCCTCCTTTGAGCCAACGTCCTCCATGCATACAACACATGGCAGCAAAATATTGAAAACCACAATTGCAAGAACTAAAAATATGAAAAGAGGAACCAACAGAATAGGCAGAAAAATCATACTGGAATCCAAGGCATAACCAAGTATCCCCAGAGCAATCGAAAAAACTATCGAGACTAAGTAGAATATCAAACTGCAAAGAATAAAAGCGCCGACTAATGTCCAGAATCTGCCTGCGGCAAATCGTATTACGTCCCTAGTCGATGGCGTTCTGCCAAGTATGTGTTCCGACAGAATCCTGAAAACGCCCAAATAGACAAGAGGTGTTATTGCCAGCATCAGAAATAACAGAAAGAAAGTAATACCCATCCCGGTCATCATTTCCTCATCGGAAAAAACCTTTTCAAATTCAGCCGCGATCTCATCCTCATCGGGGTTGTTCATAAGTTTATCAACGTAATTTGTTATGAAGTTCGTTCCCGCATTGCTTTCATCAAACCTGGCCATAAAAATATTAGCTGCGAAAAGGAATGGGCCAAAGAAAATGGCCATCAGGATAACCATAGGCACGAAGTTTGTTTTAAAGAGTTTAAATCCCCGATCCAGAATAGTGCCGAAATCCATTTTCCCAAGTTCAAATTGCATAATTTATCCTTAAAACAATCTGATAAAAACTCCGCATATTATATCAAACCTTTACAGTTTTAAAGACAATACCAGTGTTTATCGGCGTTACCGCTTGATAGAACACCTGAAGTGTGGTATAATACATCTTATATAAAGATTGGAGAGTAAAAGGCATGCGTGCCTTTTCTTTGGTTTTACGGGGAGTTAATGCGATTTTTGCAAACTTAATGAAGATTATTTATTTAATGCCCCTGTTTGGGGCGATGACATAAAGGGAGGCGATTGAATTCCAGCACAGCAGAATATTTTCAAATGAATCCGGTCAGGGATTGACAGAGTACGCGCTGATTATCGCACTGATCGCAATCGCCGTCGTTGCAGCAGTTACAACTTTCGGGGGATCTTTGAGTGATTTCTTTGGCCAAATCACTACTACTATAGCCGCCATCTAGTTGTATGCAAACGACTGAGTTTTTAATATACGGAATTCAAACCGGATAACTTGACAATCCGGTTTCCCAAGGCAATTCCGGGAAGAAGGAGGTTAACATTTTCAGTGTTTCAACCGGGGATGGACGCATGGCAAAATTATATCATCACAGATTTGAATAGCTGACCGGGCAAATAAGAAGCCCGTTTTTTTTGTGTCCTTCCTGGAAGCACGAGCGTCATGGGGAGTGTTGAAAAAACATTAATGTAGGGGCGAACCTTGGAATCTGTATCAGAACTAATAAACATCTAGTAAATATCCTGTGAATATCTAACAATTTTGTGCTGCTGTTTGTGCTGCGATCATCCTGCCTGCATCTTTTCAAATCTTAAGTTACATTAAAAACTATCCCTTTTTCAACAACCCTGTCCCATCGGCTGTGTCGCTCCCGTCTCGGAGGCAAGAGAAACGGGACGTTTCTCACACAGCCAGCGGGACGCCAGCGCTACGAGCTATGATTAATTCATTTTAATACTTCACTCCCAGTTCAATAAATATGGGACGGATTATTTTTCTCAATGCCGGCAGTTTTCTGTAGAAATCGAATGCGGCGATAAGGCAAATAATCCCGCTGATTATCAGCGTTGCAGGCGCGCCGATGAATTCAGCCATGCTCCCCGCGATGATGCTTCCAAACGGAAGGAAACCAAGTATGGATGCCGCATAAAACGCCATGACCCGTCCGCGCTTGTCGTCATCAACGATGTTTTGAAGCGTTGTGTTGCACGATGAAAACATATTGAGCTGTCCGAAACCGACAATCGAGAGAAACAGCATTGAAAGAAATAAATTGTTCGACAGCGAAAACAATATGACACCCGTTGAGAAAATCGCTGTTGACAGCACGATATTTTTTCCTATTCCCTTAACGCTTTTCCGCATGGCGAAAGCAAGTCCGCCGATTATCGAGCCAACTCCAACCGCTGCCATCAGATATCCCAGCGTCTTTGCATCGCCGTCTAAAACAGTTTTGGCAAACACAGGCATGAGAATAACATAGGAAAGCGCTGACAGGCTGATAATCGCGAGCAGCTGCAGTATTGCCCTGATTGGAGCGAATCCGAATGAATATCGCGCGCCCTCGATAAATTCCTCTTTCAGATTATGTCCGCGCAGTTCAACCAATCGGGGTTTTAGTTTCATCATCAAAAGCACGACTATAACAGAAAGGTAGCTAATCCCGTTAACAAGAAAACATATTCCTTCTCCGAAGGCCGCGATAACAATACCGGCCAATGTAGGCCCAATCAGCCTTGCGGAGTTGAACAGGATGGAGTTCAATGCGATTGCGTTGCTTAAATCCTCCTTTTTCTCCACGATGTCTGGCAGGAAAGCCTGTCTGGTGGGCATGTCAAATGCGAAGATTATTCCCTGAAATATACTCAAAGCGATAATGTGCCAAACTTCGATGCTGTTTGTTAAAACCAGGATTGTGAGTATCAACGCCTGAATCATCGCCAGAAACTGCGTTACGATTATTATCCTGAGACGGTTGTAACGGTCTGCCAGAACGCCGACAAACGGAGCGATAATGAGATTCGGAATGAGACCGGCGAATCCGACAACTCCAAGAAGAATCTCAGAATCTGTCAAACGATAAACAAGCCACGACATCGCGATTCGCTGCATCCATGTGCCGATAAGCGATACGACCTGGCCGCCGAAATAAAAGCGGTAGTTGCGATACGAGAACGCTCTCGCGAATATTTTCAGTCTGTCGTTTATTTTGTTGTTTCCTGTTAGCGCCTCTGAAAAAGAATGGATTCCGGGTCAAGCCCGGAATGACAGAAGCTTCTCACCTTAATATAAGCCCGGAATGACAGAAGCTTGTCACCTTAATATAAGCCCGGAATGACAGAAGCTTGCATCATGTAAAAGACCAACATGACAGAAATTTGTCATTACAGCATAAGTCCGGGATGGCAGTAATTTGTCATTCCGGGCTTGACCCGGAATCCATTTTTTCTTTTATAAAGGTTGGCATCATTTCTCTTTGTCAGAAGCCACCTGTAAGACAAAAACCGGGTACGATTACCGTACCCAGTTTATCAAAACTACATTAGTATCGTGCCATGAATTAAATCATGGATGCGTCTTTGACTTTCTTATTGGGAGCCAGAGGAAGCGATGTTCCTGTGATATCCCTATATGTCCGGTACCCGCCAATAAGATTGCGCACTTTGTATCCCTTCTGGATAAGGATTCTGTATGCGATATATCCTCTCAAACCAACCTGGCAATATGTGATGATTTCCTTGTCTTTGGGAAGTTCACTCAGTTTGCTTCGAACCTCAGTAAGCGGAATGTTGTGAGCGCCGGGAATGAGCGCTGTCTCTTCGACTTCATCACGGTTGCGAACATCCACCAGACAGAATTTGTCCGGATTTGCAAGAATTTCCTCAACCTGGCATGAATGCATGTCATCCCGGAGGATATTTGACGCCGCGAATCCCAAAAAGTTAACCGGGTCTTTTGCTGAACCGAAAGGTGGAGCGTAACACAGTTCAACATCCTCAAGATCGTAAACGGTAAGCCCTCCGCGAATCGCCATCGCGATGACATCAATTCGCTTGTCAATTCCTTTCCTGCCAACACAATGCGCGCCGAAAATTTTCCCATCCTTCGGATCAAACATCAGTTTAAGCGTTGTTGGGCAGGCGTTGGGATAGTAACTCGCGTGTGAGAACGGATGGACATATATTTTTTCATAATTCATATTATTAGCCTTGAGCGCTCTTTCACTCATACCGGTCATGCCAATCGCGAGATCGAACACTTTGCAGATTGCGGTTCCCTGTGTTTTCTTGTAAACGCTGTCGCGACCTAAAATGTTATCCGCCGCGATTCGTCCCTGGCGGTTCGCCGGGCCTGCCAGAGGAATCAGTGTTTGAACATTGCTGACAAAATCAGTAACTTCGATTGCATCTCCAACAGCATAGATATCCGGGTCACTTGTTTGCATGTGATCATCAACCTTGATTCCACCGCGCTTACCAATCTCAAGTCCGGCATCCTTCGCAAGATTAACCTCTGGCCTGACTCCAATTGCAAGAATGCAGAAATCGCATGTTACGCTTCCACCGGTGCTCAATTCAACATCGAGTTTGTCGCCATTATCCTTGAACCCCGCTGCGGATGTTTCAAGTTTGAGGTCAACACCGTGATTTTTTAATTCGTCGTGAAGCGGAGCCGCGAATTCAGCATCGGCAACAGCCATAACCTGCGGAAGAAGTTCGACCAGCGTGACTTTGATTTCCTTATCCCTGAGAGCCTCGACCATTTCAAGCCCGATATATCCGCCACCAACAACGACAACGTGTTTTGCATTTTTTCCATCAACCAGACTTTTTATTTTATCTGTATCTTCCATATTGCGAAGTGTGTGAATCTTATCAGACTCGATGCCCGGGATGGGCGGTTTTATTGGGATAGCGCCGGGAGAAAGCACAAGAGCATCATAGGATACTGTTTTCTCCTTTCCAGTAGATAAATTCTTCGCGATAACCTCTTTCTTGTCTCGATTGATTTTAGTTACTTCGGTGTTCGTTCGGATATCGATATTAAACCATCCAAACATTTTTTCCGATGTCATCACGAGAAGGTCCTCGCGGTCCTCGATGACTCCGCCGATATAATACGGCAATCCGCAGTTGGCGAATGAGATATTGGCGCCCCGCTCAATCAGGATGATTTCCGCATCCTCGTTCAGCCGTCTGGCTCGCGCTGCGCATGACGCTCCGCCAGCTACCCCACCCACAATTACAATAGTCTTTTTATCTGCCATGTTTATTCTCCTTAGCATAAATTTTATAAAAGGAAATTTATGATACTCTTAATTTTTGAAATTTCAATTTAAGATTTGGAAATTTGTTGTTCTAAATTATTTTGAAGTTAAAAAGAGGCAGCCAATTTAAAATAGGCCTTTGTTGTGGTGCGGGCATCCTGGGGCTGTTGAGAATCCCTGTTTTAATTTTATCTTCCCTCAAAGATGGCAAATTGTCATTCTGAACTTGATTCAGAATCCACGTCTTCCAGGCTTGAAGATGGATTCCGGGTCAAGCCCGGAATGACATTGAATATACTTGA
>JAGGVT010000063.1 GCA_021157815.1 bacterium
TCAAGTATATTCAATGTCATTCCGGGCTTGACCCGGAATCCATCTTCAAGCCTGGAAAACGTGGATTCTGAATCAAGTTCAGAATGACAATTTGCCATCTTTGAGGGAAGATAAAATTAAAACAGGGTTTCTCAACAGCCCCATCCTGCCTGCATCTTGATATGTAACTTAATATCTAAAAAACTGCAAGCAGGATGCCCGCACCTCAAAATTACTGGATATTTATGCATTTTATTTCGTTCTGAGACACTTTCCAATCTGTGCCCCTACATAACATTCATATTTAGATATGCTATCAGGTTTTGCTTTTTTCAATCCAATCTGTATAATTTCCTCTTTATTCTCGCCCCCGCATACGGGGGTACGATTAAGCTCAAATTATAATCTCAGGGAGAATTTTATTATGGCACCCACATCGTTTATACCAGTATTGCCGGTTATCGGCATCGTAGGCCTTGTTTTCGCTCTTCTTTATTACATGAAAATAATAAAAATGAAAGTCGAAGACGAGCAGATAAATAAAATAAGCGGATATGTTCACGATGGCGCTATGGCGTTTTTGAGACGTGAATATTCATATCTGGTCGTTTTCCTGATAATCATCTTCATTGCCCTTGTGTTTATCAGAGATTTACCAACCGCTGTCGCGTTCCTGCTTGGCGGCGGATTCTCCATGCTTGCCGGTTTTATCGGAATGAAAGCAGCGACAAAAGCAAACGCCCGCACCACATGGGCCGCAGTCAAATGGGGACAGGCGGAAGCGCTTCTCGCTGCATTCAACGGCGGAAGTGTGATGGGGCTTTCGGTGGCATCACTGGGAATACTGGGACTCTCCATTCTATATCTGGTATTAAACAAAGGTGGCAGCGAAGCCGGCATAATTAATTTCAGCGGAATAATAGCCGGATTCTCGATGGGAGCATCATCTATCGCCCTGTTCGCTCGTGTTGGCGGTGGAATATACACAAAATCGGCGGATGTCGGCGCTGACCTTGTTGGAAAAGTCGAGGCGGGAATCCCTGAGGATGATCCGAGAAATCCGGCGACAATCGCTGATAATGTCGGAGACAATGTCGGCGACACCGCTGGAATGGGCGCTGACCTGTTTGAATCCTATGTCGGCGCGACTGTAGCGACAATCGCAATCGCCGCGGCGCCACTAATCGCAAAAACAGCGACAATCGAAAACATTCTTCCGTTTATCATCTTCCCGTTAATTGTAATCGGGCTTGGTACAGCGGCATCGATTCTGGGTGTTTTGAGTTTTAATTTCATGAAGAAATTAGAGCCGTCACACGCTCTTGAGGGCACTACGACAATTACAAATATCCTTCTCGTAATCGTGCTGGCGATAATAACCAAACCTCTTACAGGCAGCTGGATGCCGTTTTGGGTGGTTGTTACAGGAGTAATCGCGGGAATGATTATTGGGCGCCTTTGCGAATATTATACAAGCGGAAAAGTTGTTCAGAATCTGGCAAGACAGGGAGAGACAGGCGCGGCGACAAATATTATAGCCGGGCTTGCTGTCGGAATGAAATCAACAATCTGGCCTTTGCTCACAATTGCCACCGCGACGATTATTTCTTATGTTCTAATGGATAAAGCCGGATTGCAAAATATTGGAATTTACGGAATTTACGGAATCGGCCTGGCTGCGGTTGGGATGCTCTCTACAGTTGGAATGGTAATGAGTGTAGATGGTTACGGCCCTATCGCTGACAACGCCGGAGGGCTTGCGGAGATGACCCACCAGGATCCCAAGGTCAGGAAAATCACTGATAAGCTCGATGCCATGGGCAACTCAACAGCGGCAATCGGAAAGGGATTCGCAATCGGTTCAGCAGCGCTTACAGCGCTGGCTCTGTTTCATGCATACGCTGCGACGGTCGGAATTAAAAATATAGATATACTCCAACCAACAGTAACAGTCGGAATTCTAATCGGCGCGCTTCTGCCATTTGCTTTCAGTTCAATGGCGATGGAAGCGGTCGGAAAAGCGGCTGGTAAAATGGTCGAGGAAGTCAGGCGACAGTTCCGTGAAATAAAGGGACTTATGGAGGGCGAGGCTGAAGCGGATTATTCAACCTGTGTCGATATCGCGACAAAAGGCGCTCTTCATGAAATGATTCTCCCCGGCGCCATGGCTGTTCTCGCGCCCATTCTGGTTGGCTGGATTCTCGGTCCCGAAGCGCTCGGTGGCCTTCTCGCGGGAGCGACATCATCCGGTGTAATGATGGCAATATTCCTGTCAAATGCCGGTGGCGCATGGGATAACGCGAAGAAATACGTTGAAGAGGGCAACCTGGGCGGAAAAGGCTCGGATGTTCACAAGGCATGCGTAGTAGGCGACACTGTCGGCGACCCGTGCAAGGATACAGCAGGCCCGAGTTTGAATATCCTTATCAAGTTGATGAGCGTCGTGTCATTGGTATTCGCACCGTTCCTCGCGACAATCACACCGCTTCTTGACAAGCTGATTAACTGATTTGGATAATTGACAAGAAATTTTAATTGAATTAATCAAAGAGCGAACTTTTTAGTTCGCTCTTTTTTTGAATTCGCATTCTTCAACCACCACGTCAGGTCAATCACCATGTCAGGTCGAATAACCAGTCAAATCAAGCACTACGTCATTCCCGCGAAAGCAGGAATCCATTTTTCTTCTGATTCAAATATAGGGCAATGCACGGAAGATTGAGTTGATTAAAAATTTTAACCAAGAATGTAAAGACTTGTACGATAGCTTGCTCAAAGAATAAAATGGATTCCCGTTTTCACGGGAATGACGGAATCCTTATCCTTTTTCCTGACATGTAGGGAAATTGATGACTAGTACTATTTCTTTCGAAACAACACATCGATTGAATCAACGAGCATGTCGTCGAAATACTTAGTTTTGCTCTTGAAGCATGATGGATACCGCGTGATTAGCTCCAAACCAAGCGTAGTTCGCTTTTCGGTATATCTTACTTTTTCGAGTATGTCCGAATAACTGTCGAATAGTTTCATGTACGATTCATATGGCCATCCGTTGACATATATGAATTTCTTATGTCTCAGGCCATGTTCCACGCAGAATTTTTCAATCATATCCAACGGGAACAACATCTGGCAGTACGGCACAGTGATTGCGCCGTACGCGTGAAGCCCAAGAGGGGACATATACAGCGGACCGAAATAGAGATATATGAATCCTCCTTTTCGAACCACTCGAACTGCCTCTTTTAATGCCGCTTCGGGATTGTCAAAATGCTCAAATGAGGCGTGGGAGAAAACGAAATCGAATGAGCCATCGGGGAAATCAAGTTTGCTCGCGCTCATGTTGCGAATCTCGACTCCCGCCTGTTTAACCTCATCCGAGAATTGGCCAAAATCGATATCGATTCCTGTCGCATCTTTGCCCAGACGATTCAACGCAAGGCAGACATATCCCTCCTGGCACCCAAGTTCGAGAAATTTGTTCATATTTTGCGATTTGGAATTCGCCAGTTTGAGGATATCTTTCGCCAGTGTCTCGGCTCTTTGATATCTGGTTTGTGAATCATAATCCGGTGTGATTCGGGATGGGTACCGCTTTTGAAGAGTTTCCAGCTCATCCCATCCGAGCCATGCAGGCTCTTTGCCGGCGAGCGCGAATCTCTTTCGGGCGTCCAGAAGTTTTTGCTGTGAAAAGAACCAAACCAGTTTATCGAGAACTGATTCGGGTATTATTTTCTTTATCAGGGACTTAATTTTCCGCATAATGTATCAGGCAATTATATCAAAAACCGGTGTCAGACACCCTGAGTCCAGACACCTTGAGTGTCCTAAAGTAGAGTGTCTGACACAACATTACTCCAAAATCATCAGATTATGCAGAATCGTCAGGGGAAATCACGATAATATTTATGACAAATTGAATAACACTTTTCGCAACTGGAGTTGCCATGTCGGTAATTTATGTTATCCATTCAAATAGAGAGGAACTGAGCAAAATTCGCCATATTCTTGCCGGACGTGATTTTCTCCTGATGGAATATGAAAACGGCGACGATGCCATGAATTTCCTGAATAAGAAGCCGCCTGATGTCTGCCTGATGCCGTTGGGTATCACAACTTCTGATGGCAAGCCGTTTGCTGATACACTGCATAATATTGTATCGGACTGCCCTGTTATCATTCTCGCTGATAAAAATGAGGTTAATAAAGTTGTGCAAATGGTCGGGGATAATTTCATCTACGATTATTTCCTGCTCAACCCGGTTTTTGACCCAATCAGATTGCATATCATAATCGACAAGGCTCTTACTCAGTCAGCCGTTCAGCTGAATCTTGAGGATTTGAAAAAGCGCCTTTCCACTCTGCCTGATGATCTGCCTGAGACTTTCGAGGAACACGCAAATTCCCTTCAACGTGGAGTTGTTAAATGCCTGGATAATTTCAAGGAGCGCATAAAAAGTGATGAATTCAGCAAAATTGTTGACTTGCTGGATGAGAGCGCTTTCGAAGATAAATTTGCTGATTTCCAGAAAGAGGAGATAAAAGCAACAATAGAAAAGAGCAAGGAAAAATCCAAAGACAATCTTGCGGAAAAATTAACACAATTTACAGAGAGACTTCAGCACCAGATAGATAATCCGCCTGATGTAAATGAACTCCAGGAATTGAGAAGCAAACTGAACCAGGGTTTTTATGAATTCGGTGAAGTGAATGTGGATTGCAACAATAACGTTGACAGGATTTCAACTCGAGTAGCGTTTCAGTCAGCAGGCACAATATTATTCATCGATGATGAGGATAATTCAACCAGTAATCTTTTTGAAATAATTAAAAACCTCGGCCACCGTGTTCTGATTGCACAAAGCGCGTTGAAACTTGTCGAAATGTCACGCTCTAATGATATTGACCTTATAATCTGCGGTTATAATCTTGGAAGGCTGAATGGCATCGAGGTTGTCCGAAGAATCAGGGAGGATGTTGGAAAAACAGACCTTCCAGTAATCCTGCTTAGCAGCAATACGACAAAGGACATTATTGAAAAGGCGAAGGGAGTTGGAATCAGCGAGATCATTAGTCTTCCGCTAAGGTCAAAAGCGCTGGAGGAGAGAATCAGCTATCACATGAAATAAATAAATATTATCATCAAATTGCGAGGAGGCTCCTGTCATTCTGAACTTGATTCAGTTCTTTAGACTGGCTTGCCGGAAATCCATATCTCTTCGGCAATAGGATGGATTCCGGGTCAAGCCCGGAATGACATTATTCAGAATCATTATCATTATGCTGCAGGCTCAAATTATGAATTTCTTTCCAGACGATGTATAATATAATTCTGTTGCGGGGGGATTTTTTATCTGTGATAATCTGGATATTATTATTGCACAGGCGGATTATTGAGTCACAGATTAATACTCAAAAAAGGTAAGGAACATGACCACTGACCGAACAAAACGAATGCCATTATTAATCATCCTTGCGATGGTTATTATGTCGATGATTTTTATCTTTGGCTGTACTGCTGAGAATAACGTTAAAAACACAACACGCGAGCCTATCAAATCAGCCTCCTCAGGAGAAAAAGCAGCTCCTGATTTTACTGTAACCACAATTGATGGTGGAAAAATCACTCTTTCCGATTACAAAGGGAAAAAAGCGGTGCTGATTGACATCTGGGGAACGTGGTGCGCACCATGCCGGATTGAGATGCCTGAGCTTCAGAAGTTCTATGAAAAGCATCCAGATGAAGTTGAGATTATCGCGGCGGCACAAAATTCGCCTTTGAAGGATATTCAGGCGTTTGTGAAAGAAAACAAGATCAGTTTTAAAATTGTGCTGGATTCCAGCGGCACAGTCAGCAGGAAATATCGAAGCAAATATATACCTTTTCTGACTGTTATAAGCAAAGAGGGCAAAATTTTGAAAACATTCGTCGGCATGCCAAGGGATCTTGAGGGCGAGCTGGAGAAGATGCTGGGGTTGGATTAAGAGAGATAAGTATCATTGACAACCGAGCTTCGAATGAAAATGGATGTTGGGTAAATCCCCATAACAAGATGCCCCCACCCCTACCCGCGAGCACCACCCGTTTTTTTATAGCACCATGCTAAAGCATGATGTTATAGTTCTCTTTGTAAAACAAAACAAATGCCAATCAATGTACTTTCAGAAACGCTTGTCAAACGAATCGCCGCCGGTGAGGTGATAGAACGTCCGGTATCCGTCGTGAAGGAACTTCTCGAAAATTCAATCGACGCCAAATCAACCAGAATTGAAATACGAATTGAAGAGGGGGGAATTGCCGGCATTACAGTAATCGACAACGGATGCGGCATCTCACGCGATGACATTCCCAAACTACTTAGCCGCCACTCAACAAGCAAGATAGCAAATCTCGATGACCTTGAATCAATCCTGACGCTCGGTTTCCGCGGCGAGGCGCTTTATTCAATCGCGTCGGTTTCCAAACTGAGAATCAGAACACGATGTAAAGACGAAAACGAAGGCAGTGAATTAATCAGCGAGGATGGCAATGTCACGATTAACACAATATCCGCGCCGGTTGGAACGACAATCGATGCCAACGGGCTTTTCCATAACACTCCGGCACGGCGCAAGTTTCTGAAATCGGCATCTGCGGAATACCAGCGTATCGCCGAAATTGTGTCGCGCTACGTTTTAGCGTACCCGGAAATCTCACTCGAACTTTATCATAATGGACGAAACACGCTTAAATCACTTGGCGGTTCACCGCAGGACCCGCTTATTGCACTGTGGGGCGCGAAGGTAACATCCGAAATGCTGCCTGTTGATCACCGTAAGGGAGAAATTCACGTTACCGGATTTGTGTCAGCGCCATCGATAAGCCGTTCGAATCGCAAGGACATTACGATATTTATCAACGGCCGCCTTATCAAGGATCCCGCATTAACAATGGCTATCGAGCGACCATTTTTCAGTGTGCTTCAGCAGGGACGGCATCCAATCGCGATTTTGAAAATCCAAATGCCGCCGTCCGATGTCGATGTAAATGTGCATCCGAATAAAAAAGAGGTTCGGCTGGCGAATCCGAAAGAGATTTTCAGCGCGGTTTATGCTGCTGTTTCCAATGCGCTGGAAATGCATCGACCGTTGAAAAATCCTGATGATGCGAACATTTCATTGCCTGAAGATAAAAGAATCACTCTGCCGGATATAACCCCCTCGCCTCATGATGTTCATTTCCAGCCGCAAACCGAAATGCTTCCGCCGGATGTTGTTTTCATCGACCAGGATATAAGCAAAGAACCGCCTCCGCTTTTCGAGGGTGAAATCGCGCCTAAATCTATCCGTCGTGGCGATGTAATTGAGTACCTCAGCACATACCTTGTGTTCGAGAATGATGATGAACTTGTCATTGTCGATTTCCACAACATGCACGAGCGGATTCTGTTCGAGGAAATGCGCCTTGCTGAAGAGAATAAAGGTGATTTCGTTTTAAGCCAGAAGCTAATGTTCCCTGAGAGTTTCACACTCCCCCCGCATCTCGCGCAGATTGTCGAAAGTGAATCTGAATTCCTCAACCGTATGGGATTCGAGGTCGAACCTTTCGGCGACGGCGCGTTTATCATCCGCGGAGTCCCGCATTTTCTCAAGGATGCCAGCCCATCCGACACACTGCTCGACATCCTGAACGAGGTAAACCAGGAGACCGGACAAACCCCCACACCAGCCGATTTCACACGTCATTTCATGGCATCCGCCGCATGTAAAGCCGCGGTAAAAGCAGGTGCGAGATTAAAACCGGAGGAAATCGATTTCATCCTCCGCCACACCCACGACGCCCGCTACATAACCTGCCCCCACGGCCGTCCCACAATGATTAA
>JAGGVT010000117.1 GCA_021157815.1 bacterium
ACCTGATTGCCGTAACGAGAACCCGGTCGAATGACAGTAACAAACGAAAGATGAGCATCCTTTTCATATCCGCCAGCTTCAGCAAGGTACTGTTCAACGCTTTTTCCTTCGACATATAGATATCGTCCGGGAATTGTAACAGCGCCAAGCATGTAGATATATGCCTCTCTTGGTGGAACGTAAAGGCGATCACGATTTTGAAGTTCGAAGACATTTTCACCGTCAATTATTTTCGCAAGGTCGATGTGTATTCTCTCGAATGTGCCATCCGGTCGAGCCCGTTCAATAACAGCATCGATAATATCCGCGAAAGGATCAGGTCCGCCGGCAAGTGTGAGAATGTCAATAAGCGTTTCACCATTGAGCACTTCATATATTCCGGGGCGAAAAATCCTGCCGGTCAGTGAAACGGATTTCTGCCGGAGTGGAATCTCAATCTTGTCTCCAAACTGAAGATACATGTTATGCTCTTCCATTTCACCGAGAATTGACAGGCGGAACGGGTCTATCTCAGTCGAGACATCACCCCTGTGATGAATCATCCGGCGCGTGTCACCATTGGTTGACAAGCCGATTCGCTGGAGGAAATCCAGTAGAGTCGTGTTTGCGAAGACAGTATAAATGCCGGGTTTTTTCGCTTTTCCAAAAACAAAAACCTGGATTTTCTTTACCCCTGTCAACTCAACAGACAGCGTAAAATCAGAGTAGTACTCTTCGTACTGCTCTTTTAGTATTTCTCGTAATTCAGGAATAGTTAGTCCGGCGACATCTGTCTCACCAATAATCGGCAGAATTAATTTGCCATCCTGGCTGATTTTAACAACTTCCTCGAAAGGGTCAAGCGTGAAAACTCTGATAGTAAGGTAATCACCGGGACCAAGAGGATAGTTTTCTATGAAAACTTCACCATGGCCTTCAGTGGTGAAATCATACATCTGCGTGGAGCCGCCGCTGGCTGGCGCTGAGCCGGCATCCTGCGCGATGGATACCGTTGGGAAAACAATCGCAAGAACAAATGCCGCTGCCAGTATTATTCCGGACAACTTTATCATGATTCCTTCCTCCTCTTGCGTACATCGACAATTGCCATGTAATAGACCCATCCCGTTCCAAAAACAATCCCGAGGATAATTCCGACAAGCGTGTTTTTCAACGGTTTTGGCTTTCCTGGTTTATCAGGCGGTACCGCGTAATCAAGGACATTGAAATAATCCTCCTCACGGACGACATCTATTTCAGCCTCGGCAAGCTGCTTTTTCAACAAAAGATAAATCTGCGAAAGCGCTTCGACATCACGTTTAAGCCTGATAAACCGCATGCTTTTATCAGGCAGAGTCTGCCAGTTTTCCTCGAATCCTTTCAGCACATGGTCATACGCCGCTATCTGCGCTTCCAGTTCAATTCGAGTGAATTCAAGCGTTGCCAGTCTGGCATCGAGAACATTGCCTACCTCATTGATAAACAGGTCCCTTGTTTTGAATATCTCATTATTAAGCCTGACAACATCAGGATGCTTTTCTGTTTTGGTGATTTTTTCAGCAAGAACCTGAATCTTTAAATCTGTGAGATGAGTTCGCAGTTGCGATACCGCGCTATCAACAAGAAACTCATCCGGCAGTTCGCTTAAATCGGCGTATTTAATATTCTCAGAGGAAAGAAGATTACCGGGTTCTCGCCATACCTCCTCATATTTCTTAAATCTATCCTCGATTTCAAGGCTTCTACCGGCAAGTGTTTTCTTAAAATCCTTCTCCATGCGGATGCTGTCATGCGTCAATGACAGGGCGATTTCATCGGATATCCGCAACGCCTTAATATCAGCCGCGTTTCGAACCATCTGGACTATTTGCTCATCAAGCCCGACAGCTTCTTCCTCCGCGCTGAATGTTTTAAGCTTTTCCTCCGCGATTTCCAGCTCATTCTGTATCGTGTCAATCTGTTCACTAATGAAACTTCTCGTATGAACCGCTCTTATTGACGTTCCGATTTGGAGAAATTCAGAAAGCTGCTCAATGAATGAATTTGCAATCTGAGATGCCATCTCGGAATCCCTGGCAACATAACTCAGATGGAGTACATTATCCCTGACAGGTGAGATTGTAAGGTTTTCCCTCATTTCACGCATCAGGTGTTGGTCACGCGATTTATCAGTCGGATGATTGTAATACTCTCTTAAATTATTCTTATCGATTACCTTCAGAAGAATATTACGGCTTCTCAGGACTTCTTTAAATGAAACATTGCTTTTACTCGGACGGCTTAATCCCGCTACTCCAAACGCCGTTGCGGCGAATCCCGACAACGATTTAGCCTGCGCGCTCTCAGTGATAATTATGCTTGTGTCCGCAATGTACTCTTTGGGCATTACTAAACTAATAACCAATGAAATCAGTCCAACGGCAATGCCACACACGATAATCATACCTTTGCGGCGCCATATAATCTGAGAAAGTTCTATTAGGTCGATAGAATCCTGCAATGTTTAAATCTCTTTAAATCCGGTTAAAATACATAAACTATAAAAATATAGGATACAAACACGCATGTCAAGCGTTTAACGTATTCATAAAAAACCAGATTGAATTGAAAATGGATAATCTGATATCGAGTAACGATTGCGGGACATGATTATTGCGTAGGGGCGCCGCTTGGAGACTGTCTCAGAACTAATTGAAATGTGCAAATAACCAGTAATTTTGTGCTGCAGGCAGGATGGGGCTGCTGAGAAAGCCTACTTTCCCCGTAACCCGGTCATGCCGTCCCGAACTAAAGAAACAATTATCTATAAGGTGAATCAGGCATGCCGGGGAAGTGGTTATCTATGCTGAACCCCGGAATGCCTGCGAACGTTGCAGAATTGATTCATGTTTTTTTATAAAGGCATTCCGGGTTACATTAAAATCTATCCCTTTTTCAACAGCCCTAGGATGCCCGCACCACAAACCGCAGCATAACAACGTCCAGTTTTAATTCAAATGCAAGTAATTTCAAATCCAAGGAATAAATCAGGTTCTAAGACGCCCTCGCTTACTGCTGGAGAACAAAAATCGGTGAAAATCACTGCTATTCATCCATGCTTTGCCTGAGCGATATCATCATTTCATCTTGTTGGGAATCATTGCCGGTTTCTGACTCGCGTGACTCTGATGTTAATTTAAGATGATTCTTCTGAGCTGATTCCTTATTATGAATTTCCTTTTTTATCGATGCAAATGGGTCATTAACCTGAGTTCCCATAATTGTCTCAAGAGTGTTCATGGAGTGTAATCCTTCAACAGCTTCGATAATATCCGGATGAAATTGCTTGTTTTTTTCTTCTTGAATAACCTCGACTGCTTTCGATATCGTGACAGGAACATTATGTGGCCTTTCTGAGGTCAGTGCATATAGCGTACATGCGGCGTTGATAATCTGCGCTCCGATTGGAATTTCACAGCCGTTTAAATGATTTGGATATCCGGTGCCATCGTGTTTTTCATGATGGTACAGGATATTATTCTCTATTCCCTTGCTTAATGAAATTCCTTCCAGCGCTTTTATGCTCAATTCTGGATGACGTTGCACAATCTTGAACTCAGCCAGTGTAAGCCGTTCCTTTTTATGCTTAATCTTATGCGGTACCGCCCACATTCCAATATCACAAAAAAGAGATGCTATTTCCAGTTCCTTTAATTCCAAATTGTCCAGCTCAATCTTGTTGCCAATCATTATTGACCATGACTTAACTTGATTAGTTCTGCCAATTGTGTATGGCGAGAGAGAGTCATAGGTGTTAAGAATAATCTCAACCATGCTTTGTCCAAAAATGGACTCTGATGAGACACCATCAGATATCGTATCCAAATGCAGATTTTCATTCTTCATATATGTATCCATCCTCCCGATTCTCTAATAATAAAATCCAGATAATTGGCGTGAGTTTTTACTGTTTTACCCATTATAGGCTTGGATTAATTATCAAATTTTGCTTATAATAATTTCTTTGCGGCAATCCATTTTCGGAGAAAAAGATGTCAACTGAAGAAATCAACGAAAATACCAATGATGGAGAGAAAAAAGCCAGTGAGGAGGCGTATCGCCTCTCAAAGGAAAATTTCCCGGATATTAAATCCAATCTGGCTTATTTTATCCAGGTGCTGAGCAGCAACACTTATATTTATCTTGGAATGATTCCCATTCCAGGTACCGAGGAAGTCCTTTTCGACCTCGACCAGGCAAAACAGGCGATTGACCTTATCGAAATTCTTGTCAACCATGCCAAATCAATGGTCCCAGATGAGCAAAAACGAGAATTCGATAACCTCTTGTCACAGCTACAGATGAATTATGTCGCCAAGTTAAAATCCGGGCAGGAAACCGAAACGGAAACTGACGATAAACCGGTTGAGTAGGCAGGCAAGTTATTAAGTTAGCAGGTTAGCAGGTTAGCAGGTTGAGAGCGGTGCAAAACAACAGATTGAATGATATTTAATTTAATCTCAAATATTGAGCAAAAAAGGGGACTGTCCCAACAAAGTTCATAGATACGATAAACACTGGGATTTAGAACAATGTTTATCGAAATCATCGTACTGAAAGCCATTGTGGACTGTCCCCTTTTTTGTGGATTCTGGAGTATAATCAAATCATGCGAGCATTAATAACAGGCATAAGTGGATTTGTAGGATCACATCTTGCGGAATTTCTCCTCAAACAGGATATGGAGATTTTCGGGATAATCAGATGGCGTTCGAATCGCGAAAATATCCGCCACATCGAAAACAACCTGACACTGTTCGAGGGCGACATGCGCGATTTAAGCAGCGTCAAGCAGATAATTGAAGACACTAAACCCGAACGCATCTACCATCTGGCGGCACAGTCATTTGTCCCGACAAGCTGGACAGCGCCGCAGGAAACAATTACATCGAACATAGTCGGTCAGTTGAACATCCTTGAGGCTGTCCGCGATCTCGATTTACCAACTCGAATTCTTGTGGTCGGTTCATCTGAAGAGTATGGATTGGTTTTTGAGAACGAGGTGCCAATCACCGAGGATAATCCCCTAAGACCGCTTTCCCCATACGGCGTCAGCAAAGTAGGGCAGGACCTTCTCGGATTCCAGTATTTCCATTCATACGGCATGCACATAATACGCACACGAGCTTTCAATCATACTGGTCCACGTCGCGGCGAGGTTTTTGTGACATCGAATTTCTGCAGGCAGGCGGTTTTAATCGAGAAAAAACTGCAGGAACCGAAAATCAGCGTTGGTAACCTTGAGGCTAAACGCGATTTCACCGATGTCCGCGATGTGGTAAAAGCATACCACCTCGCCCTTGAAAAATGCGAACCCGGCAAGGTCTATAATATCTGTTCCGGCAGAAGCTGGATAATAAAAGAACTTCTTGACAAGATAGTCGAGATTGCGGGAATCGAGATTGAAATAACAACCGACAAATCAAGAATGAGACCATCCGATGTCAAAATCCTTCAGGGCAGCCACGAAAAGTTCACAAAGCAAACCGGCTGGCAACCCGAAATCCCGATGGAGCAAACGATAAAAGACTTGCTTGATTACTGGCGGGAGAGGGTTTGAGAAGAAGTTAGTAAGTTAGTAGGTTAGTAAGTTAGTAGGTTAGTAAGTTAGCAGGTTAGTAAGTTAGCAGGTTGAAAAACTGAAGTATTCCTTGGGAGCGCTGGATTATATCCGGCGCATGGACAATTCAAATTGAGTTGAATCAAATGAAATGAACACTACCGAACTAACATACAAAAACGTCGCGCGACAAATGAATGAACGTCTTACAATTAAGGATAAAACAGGCAATCTTGATTTAACAGGCATTTCTAATTTCGACACTTTCTCGAATGTTTACATTACTTGCTTATACCAGGATGTTTTAATGCGAGTTTCTTCGTTGAACATTCAAACAACAGGTGATAAATCTGCGCAGGATTTCATTGGTATTCATTTGGAGCACGGGGCCGATTCCATAAAACTGAATTCTACATCGCGTATTCACACCAGGAAAACAGATGTATCTGAAATACAGGAAAGGATTCAAAATGTAATTCTTGAACATCGAGTTGCAGTTGATTTGGAAGCTGTTAATGAACATGTCCCTGAGGTTTTGCATAACGCCAAAGTGCATCCATTTGAACAGTTCTATTTTTTACGATGTGGGTTTTCAAAAACCGAGGGATTTTTTGATATAGCAATAGGTGATTTCGGTTATGGAATTCGTGGAACACTTAAGCAAAAGAGCGAATATTCATATTTAGCTTCAAAGCCACATATGTATTCAATTGAGAAATCCTTTATACCTAAGGTTACATCAAAAAACGAAGCACGAGGAATGGGATTATCCGAATTGCATGATTATTTTTTAGAGCAGTCAAAGGGAGTGTTATTTCTATCTTCCGGTGATGGATATTATCTTATAGAAAATGATCTTGAGAAACATTCTGTAACTTCAGGAAATTTGGAGTATAATCTTAATGGTGTTCAAATTTTATTACGGTTTTTTTGCTCAGAATGAAAATGTTTAAATTATCAAATATCACAAAGAGAACAACAAGCAGGGATCATGGTTCTGATGCGGCTCTGGCGATTATTGAACTTCTTCACAATCACATCATTGAAAAAGTGGAGGCGAGCTCTATCGATGGTGTAAATTCAGTTACCATTCATACAAACACTGATGAGCTTATGATTGACATTTCTGATGATTCCAGGCCATCAGCAAGTTTTCTCGATGAAATTATCTATAGGCTTGATGATAAAAATCTTCTACATCGATTTAGATTCAGAATTCATAATGACCGTGTTTTTCAAAAACTTGAAAAGATCAGCAATGATAGAGTGATATCCATCAATATCAATTGGAATGATAAGCGAAAAACAATCAAACCATCTGACAAGCCTTCAAAAGCCAAACACAAAATAATCCATCGCGACCTTTGATATCACCCGCAATTTCCAACCAAACCACAAATAAGGTATACTAATAACGCGTTTCGCTAATTGCGAACCCTTTTTTCGCATCTAATTATTAACGGGCGGACTCAACCACCGTCCTATGTTCTGTTATCTCAAAATCATCTGGAGAGCTCTAAATCAAATGCTCAGATACCTTCTTCGAATTCTTCCAATACTGATTATTCTTATATTAACCTCCTGCTCATCAGGCAAATCAAACCCAATCGTAGTACCATCCGACGAACCTGCCAGCGGATATGATTTGGCGGAATCATCAGGCCTTGCTTCTGACATTAACATTCCCTTTTCTTTCAATCCCCTGGATGAAACACGAACCGCGGCCGGATCAAATATTGGTGCCATAATTGAGAATCTCAGCTACGACATAAACGCCGGATGGGCATCGTTCGACCTGAGCATCACAAATGCAGGCGCGGCGATTTTCGACCTTTATGTGAACATCGAACAAATCAAGCCATCGGGAGACCTTCTCGTTGACGGCTCAATCACACGGCGATTGAAATATGGAATCCTTGCGCGTGGCGCGAAATCAAGCGGACATCATATTGAAATTACATTCCAACCGGGGGAAATTCCGATCCTTTCTGGATTCCTGGAGGGTAGTTCGACTCCAATGTTCCAAAACGAACGAACCCTTCTGCATACCGATAAATTTGCTGATCATGCTCACGGCTACTCGACTTTCAGCGGACGCATTATCGCTGACCAGGTTTTAGTTCGCTTTCGGG
>JAGGVT010000028.1 GCA_021157815.1 bacterium
GTTAGCAGGTTAGCAAGTTAGCAGGTTAGTAGGTTAGCAGGTTGGTAAGTTGTACTGTAGATTCTCTCTTCCAAGTCAAAAATAAATTGTAGTAATGCGTGACATATCCCCACACCAGGAATAATTCAGATCTGGGTTCTTAATGAGAATTAACAAACCTGTGAAAGGTCTGGCATAATGCAAAATAATTTCGCCAAAGAATGATTGACAATACCAAATGATAGTTATAAAATATACAATCAAATTTAATCAGATCTTAAATGGGGATTTTGAACAAATAACTTGCAATTGAATCAAATCCATTGTAAAACATTCTGCGTTAATTAAAATGGATTTGGTTTGATTTAATGTTTGTAATACCAATTAACTTACTGTCGTTCGTTAACTCGGAGACAGCGTTGGTTGATTTGTTTTTATATTACACAATCACAAACCGTAGGAGGTTTTTTGTGAAAACGAAATTCACAATCGTTACAGTGCTAATTGCATTGTTCCTCCTCATGCTCGCAGGCATAACGAGTGCGAAATCATTTGATGATGTACCACGTTCGCACTGGGCTTATGACGCTGTCGAGTATCTGGCTTCAAAGGGTTTGGTCGAGGGATTCCCCGATGGCACATATCAGGGTCAAAAAGAAATGACCCGTTATGAGCTGGCAATCCTGGTAGCCAGAGCTTATGCGAAGCTGGAGGAAATGAAGGATGAGAATGTCACCATCGATGTCGAAGCTATTATGAACGACCTGATGGATGAGTTTGAAACCGAGCTGGCTGAAATTCGCGATCTCGTGAAATCGAACAAAGTTAAGATTGACGACCTTACGAGGAAACTACAGGAAAACTCAGAAGTGGACGCCGATCTTGCCGCGAAACTCGAAAAGCTTGGAAGCAAATTCAAATTCAACGGAACATTGAAACTCCGTCTGGATGCAAAGTATTACGACCCGGGCAACGCGAGGAGAATTCGACCTCGCTATAGCTTCCGGTTCGACATGAAAGCGCCGGTTAATGATGAGCTCACTTTCGGTGGCCGTCTCGCAACCGCCGGAAACGGTGGAGCGAATGTTGGCTCCGAGACAACCTTAACCAATGAATTCAGAACAAAGGTTTTCGAAATCGAAAGAGCTTATCTCCAGTGGAAGCCTGAAGCATGGCCCAACTGGACAGTCTGGTGCGGCAAGTTCAAACCAAACTGGGCGACCCCCAGCAACTTTATTGATTCAGATATCAATATCGAAGGTGTGGCGCAGACATATCGCGCTGATAACTGGGTGGTAAATCTTGCCGAGATGGTTCCAGCTGACAAAGGAGGATACATCGTGGCTCAGGTGGGAGCAGAGGATCTGTTTACAGACAACCTCGATCTATACCTGACATACCACTATATGTCATCCGGCGCGTTTGAGACAATCTGGGCGGGTTTCCCGCACTGGTATCGTCTCGATGCCGATGACTACAGCGCAATTGAAGGCTACGGCAAGTACGCGTTTGACTGGATGGATTGGCCCATCTTTGTCGAGGCTGCTTACAGGATGAATCTTGCTGACGAATGGGTAACATTCGACTCAGGACTCCAGCAGGCTGCAATGGCGCAAATCACAGTGGGTAAAATCAAGGATGTTCACGACTATAACTTCTGGTTGAATTATGGCCGGGTGCTTCCGAACGCAATTGTCCCGCAGTTTGCTCACAGCTCATTTGGCGTGGATCATCAGACATTCGCGGTTGGCATTGGCTACAAACTCATGGAGCACACACTGTTCAAGCTTATGTATCTCAATGCTGAGAACCTGGTCAGCTCACCGAATGGTGGATATGACTACGTTTGCGCGGATATCATCACTGATTTCTAAATCAGTAATACGCAGCACTGAAACAAATAAGGACCGCAATATTGCGGTCCTTTTTTTTGCTTTTATTTTGATGTCTGACACCGATTGTAAAGAAATATTAGCCGTTTCTTATCAGGAATAATTCTTGATAATATTTGATTATTGTGTTACTATGTGAATGAAATTACTAACGTAAAAGAAAGAGCCTGGACTCAAGGAGCCAAATTCATGTTGGACTCAAAGATACAAAACGCTCTTAACGAGCAGGTAAACGCGGAAATGTTCTCGGCGTACCTCTACCTTGCAATGGTGGCTTATTTCAACGATTTGGGATTATCCGGCTTTGCAGTGTGGATGACATCGCAGGCACAGGAGGAAATGGTCCATGCGATGAAATTCTTCAATTACATTGTTGAGCGCGGAGGGCGGATTGAACTTCTACAAATCGAGAAACCGCAAGCGGAATGGGATTCACCGATTGCGGCGTTTCAGGATGCATACAAGCACGAGCAGTATATAACCGGACGAATCAACGACCTTGTGAATCTTGCGATTGAAATCAAGGATCACGCGACGAACCAGATGCTTCAGTGGTTTGTCGAGGAACAGGTTGAGGAAGAGGCAAGCGCTGATGAGGTAGTGCAGAAATTAGCGTATGTCCAGGATGCCCCCGGAGGCATTTACATGATTGACAAGGAACTCGGCGCACGCGTTCCTCTCTTTACAATGCCAGTAAGGGAATAACGACAACTATCTTTGCTGTGTCCAATCAAACCCGGAGAAATGTGCCATGATGATATTCATGTCAGTTGATGAAATTCTTGACTATGCAATTGAAAGAGAGGAGGATGCTGCCAGGTTCTACACTGACCTCGCTGCGAAAATGGAAAAGCCCGCTTTACAGCAGGTGTTCAGGGATTTTGCGAAGGAGGAGTATATTCACAAGGCAAGGCTTCAGGAAATAAAGAAAGATAAAACCCTTGAGCCGTCAAAGGAGAAGATACTGAATCTGAAAATTGCTGAATATGTCGAGGAAGTGCAGGAGTCGGACTCCGATTTCAACTATCAAAAAGCGCTCGTCCTCGCGATGAACAGGGAGAAAAGAGCATATATACTATACTCTAACCTCGCTAACGCAACCGATGATGAGGTTGTGAAGAATGTCTTTCTCGCACTTGCACAGGAAGAGGCTAAACACAAACTGTTCTTCGAGGTCGAGTATGATGACGTTTATCTCGCTGAAAACTAGCGTTTAATGAATGAAGTCATTCATTTCCCGGCAAAGGGTCTTTCAAGCCTCTTGTCTTTTTATGCTAATATTGCTAATATTTACACAAGTAGAACTTCAAGGTTGGCTGCATGATTTATTGATATTGTCAGGAGGACAATCTGGAAATGTGCAAATAGAGTTGGTAATGTTGTTTTACAAAACTGCAGGATAACAGATTTTATGGCTGTTTGGCATTTTCAAACGCTTTTAAATATATTCATTTTAAAATTTCATTATCAATTGTTTAGGAGTTGGATATGTTTTATCGAAAGGAAACCATTGTATTATTTGTCGCTTTATTACTGATGATTTCCGGGTGTTCGGGCAATACTCCTGTCGCGCTGGATAAAACAGGTGATTCAGGCGATTCAATTCCATTCATTGGATTGGCTGACAATAATCACACATTTAGCGCGCAGGGAATATTTGGCGCCTATGAGCTCTCTATTGATGCCAAAACGCAGTCAGCGGAACTTGTCGCAAAGCGAACCAGCTCACTTGGCGAAAGTTACATTGTCAACGGCATAAGCTATTTCACAATTGCGCCTTGCGCGGACTGCCTGAAAATCAAGTCAATCGCTTTAACAAATGAGTGGTTAATCCAGCTGACGTTCGCGATTCATCACCCGTTCGACCCGGGAGACCCGTTCAAACCGCCAAATTGTGTTAATCGTCTCGACCTTGATGTTTTCGATCTCGCTCTGCTTGTGCAGCCGCTTGAAACCACTGCTGATGCATATACTCTTACAGATGCATCGGTGTATTCGGGCATTGTTATAAATAACGCGGGTTACACTACGGAACTTGAAAACGCAATTGAGGATTCAGCCGCTCTGCCGTTTGTTCTTGTTATCGATGATAACACCGCAGCAACAGATACATTCAACAAATTCGAAATGGGCGCTGAAGCTGAATTCGATGTTCTTTTCAACATTGAAGATACTCTGAGATTTAATCTTTACCTGACAATGGGCTACGGCTGGAGCGCGACCAAACCACAACGTCTTTCCCCGACTTACTACAATCCTGAATTCAACAGAAAAAGCGCGTGGAAAGTTGTTGTAACCCCGCCGAATGGTGAGAATCCGCCGGATATGACAAACACATGGAATGCCGGGGATGACACTACTGCATTCGATATAACAGTCGAGGTTTTCGACTGGCAGATTGGCGCGAATGTAAACCCCGAACTCGCAGAGCAGACTGACATTTACGCCGCATCAGGTGTTTCATCTGTATCAGTTGAGATTCCGGGCATGAACAGCGCATTGCCAACTGTAAACACACCCGACAGCGGCGCTGGAACACCATCCGATCCGCTTGTTTACACGCTCTCAGTCGCAAACGAAAATCTCCTGCCGGAGGGTGAATATACCGGACTGGTAAAAGTCAGCGATGAACGCATTCCGGGTGTAGTATTATTCGGCGCTGAGACTGATACAATGGTCGATTCTCCAGATGGAACAATCATCAATTGGACAACAATTCCGGAATTTGCGACTTATCAGACATTCTCTGCGACTATTGTTTCGGGTTTTACTGTCGAGCTGACCTCACCAAATGGTGGTGAAGAATGGTCAGTTGACTCGCATCATGATATAACCTGGGATACAACGGGCTATGTAGGGGATGTCAAGCTGGAGTATTCCAAAGATTGGTTCGTTTCGGAGTTTATTGAGATAATTGCCGCAACGGAAAATGATGGTGTTTTCGAGTGGGTTATTCCTGATGATGAGTCGGATACTGTACGCGTGCGAGTAACACTTCTAGATGTACCCGCTCTATATGATGACTCAGACGCTGATTTTTCAATAATTGAAATCGTTTGCGGCGAAGCTGTCCATTCATATACGGGTGCATTCAATATCCTGGGTTCTATTCCATGGGGTAGCTGTCAGCGAGACGATATTGCAATACTCGAAGCTGGAATACACGCTGGTGAATGCGTAGTCAAATCGAGCATTGATTCTGATTCTGTTAGTACTTGCCATTTCGTAAGATTTAATCCTGATGATCCTGCCGATACAAATGGCACTATCTACTTCAGCTTGCCTGGACGAATTGCAGGGAGACCTGTACTCTATACATCGATGCTGGCTCAGATGGACCAGAATCCTGTCAATGCACACCTTGCCGTTATCAATGGACGAATGTTTGATACGGTACAGATCGTTGACGAAAACGGAACTCACATAGAGGACATCATAGTCACTGACTCACAGACTCCAAGTGGAAATTATCCACATATACCGGGAATGGACTTCGATTCTGATGGTGACTTATGGATGGTTACAAATGTTTACGGTGGGCCATCTCCTATCTGGCAGTTAAGGCATTACGAACTACAAGGCAGCAGTCCCTACTATATCGAGAACCTCAGCGACAGGCTTGACATCACTAATGATTTGTACTATCCGCGTGCAGCTACCATGCGGTACATTAGCGACATCGCTATCAGTTACTCCGAGGATTACCTCTTCGTGTTTGGGTCAACTTCTACACAAGCCAGCTCTTGCGTTAAGTATGATATCAGCACTTCCCCGCCAACCTGGGATTCATATACTTTTGTAAACGCGCCGATATTCAATGTTACACCTTACTCAGGGATGAGTCGCAACGATATCGAGATTGATCATGTTGATCCCCTGTATGAAAAATGCAGGCTATTGGTAATGTCTCAAGCATGGAATGGGTCCTCCAGCGATATCCACCTGATTAAGTACGATACTGACTTCAACATGCTGGCGGATGAGATTGTCAATACTTTCTCCAGTCCTTGGTCCTCTCCTTTTACATTTGCAATCAATATCGATCCTGAAACGCGTAATCTGATTGCAATTAACTATTCTTCGTCTAACGGCTTCACTTATTATGAGATGCCTGATACGGATTGGTAAGGACCTGGTTTATCTTATGACTTCCCATTATCCGGGACATGAGATGAAAATGGCAATTATAATAACCAGGTGGTAATCTGGCTAAGTTGCAATAAAATTGGGTTCTTCAATAAATCGAGTGGGTTGAGTTTAGATTAAGTAAAAAAAGGGGACTATCCCGAATGTCACTCGGTTAGCTAGTTGTATCAATATCTAGCGGATTTAACTTCTGGAAAATTATCATATCTATTAA
>JAGGVT010000182.1 GCA_021157815.1 bacterium
ACTGCGCCAGAAGGTTATCCGTACCCATTGGGAGATGCCGTCCGTGCGGCTCTACTGTCCCAAATGGAATCACGACGCCATCGCCATCGTCATCAAGATATTTGATAACTTCATCAAAAGGCATTTCACTTATTCTTACTGTCATTAATACACCTCCGGTAATTTCACAGCGCATTTTATTATGAGTGATTGAGTAATTCAAGGTTAGTTTTCAGCATAATCTCGGGAGTAATGGTCATTTCTTTGGGGAAGGAGACCGGTTTCCATTTGAAAATTGGGTGCTGTAAATGCGATATCAGGATTCTTGTCCGGTATCTTCACGCCCCAGATAAACCCGGTTTTCTCACGTTCAATAAAAAACGCGAATTTTTAGAAAAGATATTGTGTGTGTGTGTGTGTAGGTGTATAATATAATTAGAAAATTAAATTTACATAAAGCAATGTTTATTATTTAAACAAATTCGTTCAAAGAGAGGTAAAGATGAAAAACTATTGGATTGTTTTGGTATTAATTATTCTGTTGAGCGTGTTTAACATCCCCAAAGCCATCGCGAAAACCTGTATCCCTTGTCAATGCACAACAACAACCGTCTATGAGCCCAGACCTGGGCAATGTACACATGATCCAGCATACTGGTGCTATGTTGATGTCAAACAAACATGGTGTCGCACTATTTTACATTTCCCTTGCACTGAATGTGTTCCCCAAATCATCGCGGTAATTCAAAGGACATGTAAAATATGGCCCGGCAGCCAGAATGTTATCGGCGCAGCGCCATGTGACGATGAAGAATCAGTTTCAACAAAATGGTGGTGGGTCGTGGGGGCAGGTGGGGAGCCATGTGACTGGGTCAGGTGTTTTTATTGCCCACAAGGGGACATACCTCCTGAGCATGTACTTGAATCAGATAACTGCCCAAACGGTTAGACATATTTCTTTAATCTATTTCTTTTAAAAAGGACAATATAATGTATAAAAAAATTTTGTTAATATCAATTCTAGTATTCTTAATCACAGGATGTTCGAACAATCCACAAGCGATCAAGCCTGATAAAATTGGAAACCAACATTCTTCTTTGGATGCCAATATTGATCGAAATAGCACAATTAGCCATGATTTGAAGTTTCCCATTTCCGATGATCCCGTTTATCTGGCAAATGTTCAGTCAATTGGGTTTGCATACCTCGGGGATGCTATAACATCATATTATAAAGTAAATGGTTATCACGAGAACAGCCTTGAGACTCTCATTAATAACGGTTTTCTCTTGTTATGGCCGCGAAATGTATCAACGGGTGAACCTGTAAGTATCACTGGAAAACAATTTAACGATCCGAATTCTGAATTATTTGGAACCATAAGCTACAGGAAATTGAATGATGACACTGTAAAAACCACACGGGTTTCATATCGGCCATCCGAATCTGGTGATTGGCATTTCATACAAGGAGTTTATCCTGGTATTGGTGAAATGGAAATAGCCGACATAGCCGGCTGTTCAGCAAATCTCACTTCAATTGATGATCCTGAAACACGGTATATTTTAGCGATGTTTGGACAATTGACCGATTTCCTGTTTAGTGGAACCGGCAATTTCGAAACCCAGCATCATATTCTCCCTGCCGCTTTCCAGGATTTACTCGGACCGGAAATGGTTGTTATAAAGGAGAATTTTCAGAGTTTCGTAGATCTCGTTCAGCAGTCCAATGTCGTATTTAAGTGGGGAATTGATAAAGAGCAAATGTCTAATTACGTTTATCTTGAAATTGATGGAATTACATACATTAAGCATTGTATAGATCATTCAGAAGGGAGTTCAATGTCAGTAATGAAAACAATGCTCACATGCGAATATGATATGCTGGATACATCATCACCGATTTTAACCGAAAAGAATCTATCAAATGTTGAAATTGATGATGAATACTTTGCTTCCAAGAACAGTATCGCGATTCAAGAATGATACGTAGTTTAGCTGCATTCCTTATGCAAGAATTCAAATCCTCCACATACCTTGGGGGATTTTTCTTTAAATGAGGCAGTTCATATTTACAAACCACATATGTCCTAGAAATACATTTAAACAGCCTAAGGTGTAGCTGAGGTGTCAGTAGTGTCAGCCATAAATAAAAAAAACGTTAAATTCGGGTAAAAATCGCAAAAAATAATCCGAAATTATTTATGCATAAGTACTTGACAACATTGCACTAAGATTATATAATGGTCTTTGAGTAAGCATTAAAAAGCAAATGAGGTTACTATTATGACTAAAGTTATAGGTATCGATTTAGGAACTACATATTCCTGCGTTTCTGTTGTAGAAGGCGGCGAACCAACTGTTATCGTTAATACTGAGGGCGACCGCACAACACCATCCGTTGTCGCGTTCACATCCGACGGCGAACGTCTCGTGGGTAAAATCGCGAAAAACCAGGCGGTGCAGAATCCAAACCGCACTGTGACATCAATCAAACGTCACATGGGAAAGAATTTCACAGCTGACATTGACGGCAAGAAATACAAGCCGGAGGAAATCTCAGCGATGATTCTTCAGAAACTGAAAGCTGACGCTGAGGCGTATCTCGGTGAAACTGTTACGCAGGCTGTAATTACGGTGCCGGCGTATTTCGAGGACTCGCAAAGGCAGGCAACTAAAAACGCTGGAAAGATTGCCGGGCTTGATGTAAAGCGAATTATCAACGAGCCAACCGCGGCGGCGCTGGCGTACGGCCTTGACAAGATGGACAAGGAGCAAACCGTGCTTGTATTCGACCTTGGCGGCGGTACATTCGATGTTTCAATTCTCGACATCGGGGATAATGTCATTGAGGTAAAAGCGACCAGCGGAAACAATTTCCTTGGCGGCGATGATTTCGACAAGAAAATCATGGATTGGATTGTCGAATCATTCAAGAAGCAGTACACGGTTGATCTTACCAATGACCCGATGGCGATGCAGCGAATCAAGGAAGCCGCTGAAAAAGCGAAAATCGAACTCAGCTCTACTGTGAAGACCACTATCAACCTTCCATTCCTTACTGCGGACCAGACAGGCCCGAAGCATTTCAACGCGGAATTATCCCGCGCAGAATTTGAGAAAATGACATCCGAGCTGATTGACGCCACCCGAGTTCCGACTGAACAGGCGATGCGCGATGCCAATGTCACAAAGGGAAGCCTTGACCAAGTGCTTCTTGTCGGCGGTTCAACACGAGTCCCCGCGGTTCAGGCAATGGTTAAAGGGCTAACTGGAGTTGACCCGAACAAGAGCGTTAATCCGGATGAGGTTGTCGCTATCGGTGCGGCAATCCAGGCTGGTGTTCTCTCCGGTGAAGTAACTGATGTTCTTCTTCTGGATATCACGCCGCTTTCACTTGGAATTGAAACTCTTGGTGGTGTGTTTACAAAACTCATCAAGCGAAACACTACGATTCCGACCAAGAAATCGGAAATCTTCTCAACTGCGGCGGACAACCAGACATCGGTTGAAATTCATGTCCTTCAGGGCGAGAGAGAAATGGCGACTTACGATAAAACACTCGGCAAGTTCCACCTGGTTGGAATCCCACCAGCTCCAAGAGGCATTCCGCAGATTGAGGTTACATTCGATATCGACGCTAACGGTATTGTGAATGTATCAGCGAAAGATTTGGGAACAGGCAAACAGCAGGAGATTACAATCACGGCATCCAGCAACCTGACTGACGACGATATCAAGCATATGCAGGACGATGCTGAGAAATTCGCTGATGAAGACAAGAAGCTCAAGGAGAAAGCCGAGGCTCGCAACAAACTTGACTCGATGATTTACCAGGTCGAGAAGAATGTAAACGAGCATGGCGACAAACTTCCGCAGAATGAGACGGATGAAATCAAGCGTGAGATTGAAAACGCCCGTGGCGCACTTAATACCGATGATGCCGCGCAGATGAACGCGGCGTATGACAAACTCACCCAGGCGTTCCATAAACTCAGCCAGGTGCTTTATCAGCATGCCGGGCAGCAAGACTCGCAGGCAGGCACTCAAGCAGGACAGCAGGCGCCTCCTCCACCTCCGGATGCGGGGCAAACTCCCCCACCGGATGATGTTGTCGAGGGTGAATTCGAGGACCTCGGTCCCAACGCATGATAAAGGATGGTGAATATAAGCATGAACACTGACAAGAGCAAAGGCAAAAAGCGCGTGAAGAATGATGATGCGATGAAAGCCAAATCATCCGAAAAGCAGGTGGATGATTCAAGAGATAAAACTCTTTTGAATAATGCACCCGTAGAGAAAGTCGATGAGGCCGATGACGTTGAAACATCTAAAATGGAATCTGTAAAAGAAGAGATTACCGATGCGGAAACTATTGCTCAATTGGCGGATAAAATCGAAATACTCACTAACGAACTTCTTCGCGAACGCGCCGCGGTAATCAACTATCGCAAGCGCATGGAGGAGGAGAAATCGCAGATTCGACGCTACGGCGCGTATGACATGGCGTTCGACCTCCTAACCATTCTCGATTATTTCGAGGAGAGTATGAAGTTCGATTCCGCCGATCTTGACACGAAATCTGTCCTGCAGGGCGTAAAATTCACTATCGAGGAGATGTACAAACTGCTTGGAAGGCATGGGATTAAGGAGATTGAAACCGATATCCCGTTCAATCCCAAACTGCATGAGGCATTCAGTACCGAGGAAACAGAGGATCACAATTCCGGTGATATACTGAACGTACACCGCAAGGGATATATGTATAAGGACAGGATTTTACGGGCGGCGATGGTAACAGTGGCTAGGGAGCCGGAAAAATCCGATAAAACAGAGGATAAAAATCGAACCAATTCAGGTGAGTGATAATCGTATGATGTGGATAGTGAAAATATCGATAAAGATTTGCAAAACGGGGATTTTTTAAGATATTAACAGACTTACCTTGATTACTAATACGGCGCCGGAAATCATCCCGGCGCCAATCTTTTTTATTTGCAATTTAATGCCGGGAGCGCCGAAGATCACTGCAGTGCGACTTTTCTATTCCACTACTCAACATGCCCCGATTCAACAATGATATTGCTGTCACCTTTGATTATGCCAAGTTTGGTTTGAAGTTCGACCTCTCCTCGAAGTTTGTATCCTCTGAGCAATGAACTGATGCGCATGATATACAGCTCTCCCTCGTCGAGGCGTACCGGCATTTCTGTATCCGAATCCTCGTGCGCGATAGCGCTGATTGTAACGCCATTCTCAAGCGCCTTTACAATCACATACTCGTTATTTGAATTGTTCTTTTCGATATCCATGTTCTGATTATACAACCATAAATAAATTAATGAAACGCCTGTCAAAATAGTATCGGGAAAGCGGGTTTCAGGATGACATAACGAGAGTTTAAAAGGGCGCGATTTAACTGGATATGCGTATAGTTTAGAAATATTCGCGAACGTGGCATATAATATGACATAATTTCGCCCGATTGCTGATAAAATCTGGTAATATTTATGTGAAAAGCATTAACAAAATTGATTAAATATGTTATGATTCCATGGCTTGATTATGGGGTCGCTTAGCGACCATTTTCTATGGATTTCGTTATTAAATCTTATTATAAGTTTATGAGAAAAATAGCATTTCGCTGACGGAGATTTTACTAAAAAAATGCCAAAATCAGACAAAGGGAAACCTGATAAAAGCGAGAAAATAAAACCCGACAAGGATAACGACATGGACAAGGAATCAGGGCAGGTTTCTGCAACATACGATGCCTCCTCAATTAAGGTATTGGAAGGACTGGAGGCTGTCAGGCTTCGTCCCGCGATGTATATCGGTTCAACATCGGAAAAAGGGCTTCATCACCTTGTCTATGAAGTCGTGGATAACTCAATCGATGAGACAATGGCGGGATATTGCGATAAAATCGTGGTGACGATTGAAAAAAACGGCGCGATTTCCGTTCTCGATAACGGACGCGGAATTCCGGTTGATATTCACGAGGAAACAGGCAAATCCGCACTTGATGTTGTAATGACCACTCTTCACGCCGGCGGCAAGTTCGACAAATCGGGATACAAGGTGTCGGGAGGGCTTCACGGAGTCGGTGTCTCTTGTGTAAACGCGCTTAGCGAATGGTGCGAAGTGGAGGTTTATCGCAACGGGAAAACATACTATCAGAAATACGAACGCGGTATTCCAATTGAAAAAGTCAAAACAAACGGCACATCAAAACACGAGGGCACACGGACAACGTTCATGCCGGATTCAGAGATATTTGAAATTCTGGATTTCAAATTCGACATTCTTTCAAAACGATTTCGCGAACTGGCGTTTTTGAATCCGGGATTGGAAATTATTTTCAAAGACAAACGAATTGAAAAAGAGAAAGAGGAGAGTTTCAAATATGATGGAGGGCTTATCGCGTACGTTAAACATCTGAATCGCAATATTGACGCTTTATTCTCACAGGTTTTTCACATGTCAAAAACGCGTGATGATGTTCAGGTTGATGTCGCGATTCAATATAATACCGGATACAATTTCAAAATCCTGACTTATGTAAATAACATTCACACAACCGAGGGCGGAACACATCTGGAGGGATTCAAAAGCGCTCTGACACGTGGAATAAACAACATTGCACGCAAATTCAACCATTTGAAAGAGAAAAGCAAGAATTTGAGCGGCGATGATATCCGTGAGGGCCTTACCGCGATTGTCAGCGTTCGTGTGCCGGATCCGCAGTTCGAGGGGCAAACCAAAGGGCAGCTGGGAAATTCGGAAATCAAGGGAATTGTTGACAGCCTGGTTTACGAGAATCTGACATCATACCTTGAAGAGAATCCCCCGATTATTAAAAAGATAATCCAGAAGGGGATGCAGGCGCAAAGGGCACGAGAGGCGGCCAGACATGCCCGTGATTTAACCCGTAAGAAATCGCTTCTGCATGGCGCCGTGTTGGCTGGAAAACTGGCGGATTGTTCCAACAACGATCCCGCGAACAATGAGATTTATCTAGTCGAGGGCGACAGCGCGGGCGGTACCGCGAAAGGCGGCCGGGACAGGCGTTTCCAGGCGATTCTCCCTCTGAAAGGCAAGATTATAAATGTCGAAAAAGCACGCCTGGATAAAATACTCTCAAACGATGAAATAGGCCACATGATTACAGCTTTTGGAACAGGAATCGACGCTGATTTCAACTACGAAAAGCTGCGCTATCACAAGATAATCATCATGACCGATGCTGATATCGACGGCGCTCATATCAGAACGCTTATACTGACTTTCTTCTTCAGGCATTTGAAGCAGATAATTGAAAACGGGCATTTGTATATCGCACAGCCTCCGCTTTACCAGTTGAAGAAAGGCAAGAAGATCGTTTACGCTCTCGATGACGAGGACCTTAAAATCAAAATGAAGGAGTTCGACGGCCAGGGACGAGTAAATCAAAAGCACTACAAAGGCCTTGGGGAAATGAACGCGAATGAATTATGGGAAACCACGATGGACCCCGGCGCTCGACATCTTTTGCGCGTAACAATCGAAGACGCCGTGGAAGCGGCTAACACGTTTGAGATGCTTATGGGTGATACAGTCGAACCAAGAAGGAATTTCATTAACGAGTACGCACAGAGAATTGAGTATCTGGATATTTAGGTAGGAGAACATGACAGACTCCATCAACAAAGACCCCAAGATTGATTTCGGGATAACAAATGCTCCGATTTCGGAGAACATGAAGGACTACTATATAACCTACGCGCTGAGTGTAATTAAATCGCGAGCGCTGCCGGATGTCCGTGACGGTTTGAAACCGGTTCACAGGCGGATTCTCTATTCAATGCATGAACAGGGGAATCGCCATGACAAGCCGCATGTTAAATCGGCGAGTGTGGTCGGGGATGTGCTTAAAAGCTATCACCCTCACGGTGACGCGTCGATTTATGATGCAATGGTTCGTATGGGGCAGCCGTTTAATCTTAGATATATGCTCATAGACGGGCAGGGAAACTTCGGTTCAGTCGATGGCGACCCTCCCGCGGCATACCGATATACTGAATCGCGCATGTCGCGCCTCGGCGGTGAACTTCTTCAGGATATCGATAAAGAGACAGTCGATTACATTCCTACATTTGATGACACCCGGTTTGAACCATCAGTGCTGCCATCGCGGATACCAAACCTTCTGATGAACGGTTCGGAGGGAATCGCGGTAGGCATGGCGACAAAAATCCCGCCGCATAATCTTAACGAATTAGTTGGCGCTTTTTTGCTGCTTCTGGATAATCCGAACGCCACAATCAAGGATTTAATGGCGCATGTGAAAGGCCCCGATTTCCCGACTGGCGGAATTATAAAAGGTGTCGAGGGAATCAAGCAGGCATACGAAACAGGCAAGGGCGCGGTGGATGTCTATGCTCGTGTGGATATCGAACCGATGCCAAGCGGAAAACATCAATTGATAATCGACCAGATTCCTTATCAGGTTAATAAAACAACGCTGCTTGAGAAAATTGTCGAAGTCTATAAACAGGGCAAAATCGAGGGCATGGTCGTTCTGCGTGATGAATCCGACAGGACAGGAATGAGAATAGTTATTGAGGTCAGGCGCGATGTCAATCCGAACAACGTTCTGAAAAGGCTTCTGAAACATACACAACTTCATTCGAGATTCCATATCAACCTGCTCGCGCTGATAGGCAACCAGCCAAAGGTTTTCAACCTGAAGGAAATGTGCGAGGCGTGGCTGGCACATCGCGAGGAAGTTATTGTCCGGCGCACCAAATATGATTTGAAAGTGGCGAGAGCGCGGGAGCACATACTCGCCGGATTACTAATTGCTCTTGATCATCTCAATGAGGTCATCACGCTTATCAGATCATCAAGAACAGTAGGTGACGCTCGTTCCGGATTGATGGAGAAATTCGAACTGTCGCAGAAACAGGCGGACGCCATCCTTGAAATGCGCCTGTCCAAACTGACAGGCCTTGAGAGGGAAAAAGTACAGAAGGAATATGAAGAGGTTCAACAACTAATCGCTGAACTGGAAGCGATACTGGCACACAGGACAAGAGTTCTGGATATTATCAGAAAGGACCTGAAGGAAATATCCAAAACATACGGCGATGAAAGAAAAACTCTAATCCAGATTGAATCGGAGGACATAGACGCCGAGGATTTAATCCCGAAGGAAAACGTTGTAATTACACTGACACATGATAATTACATCAAGCGACTGCCGCTTAAATCCTATAAGATTCAACATCGCGGCGGAAAAGGCATTCGCGGAATGAAAACGAAGGATACGGATCAGGTCGAGGAGATAATCTCAACCACGACTCATCACGACCTCCTTTTCTTCACAAATAAAGGCAAGGTTTATGGATTAAGGGCGCATCGTATTCCGCAGGCGGGCAGAGTGGGAAAAGGTATTCCGCTTATTAACCTGATTTCACTTGGGCCAAACGAAAAAGTTATGTATATCCACCCGATGAAAACCCGCCAGACACAGGGGTTCGCGCTCATCACCACTTCCAAAGGAATCATCAAAAAGACTCCTCTTAAGGAATACGCGTATATGCCATCCAACGGCAAAATCGCGATTAAACTTGATGACGGCAACGAACTGGTCAGTGCGCGTGTAACAAGCGGTGAAGATGAAATCATCATGGTTACAAAAAACGGCCAGTCAATCCGGTTCAGGGAATCGGATGTCCGTTCAATGGGCCGCACAGCCAGAGGTGTAAAGGGAATGAGACTAAAAGGCGATGACTGCGTTATCGGAATGGCAAAAATCGGCGAGGGCGATGATGTAATGCTAATCAGCAGGAAAGGATACGGCAAGAGAACATCCCCGACTGAATTCAAAACTCAAAAAAGAGGCGGAAGCGGCATTATTTGTTATAAGGTTACCGATAAAACCGGTCCCGTACAGTGGGTTCGCATGGTCAATGGTGATGAGGAATTCCTGATAATTACCACCAGCGGAATCCTGATTCGCGCCGCGGTCAAACAGGTTTCGAAAATAGGGCGTTCAACCCAGGGAGTCAGAGTTATTCGGCTGAATAGCGGTGATGAGGTCGCTAACGCTGCTCTAGTTGTCAAGCAAAGCGAACTTGCGGAGCAAATCGAAGAAGAGGAAACGCCAGCTGAACCTGAAGAAGATGCTCCCAAGACAGGCGACCTTTTCGAGGATGAGAAAACCGGCAAGACAAATGGCAAGGCTGAAGAATCTTAATAAATCCCATCCTGGGAGCGCTGGCATCTTGGGGCTGTTGAAAAAGTGCTGAATGTAGGAGGTAGGTCTTTGTGCCTACCCTAAATATTGGCATAAATACAGGGCAACCACGGAGAGTTGCCCCTACGGTCTGGGATATAATAGGCTTTTTCAACAGCCCCATCTTGCCGGCGAGAAAAGGCGTTAGCCTTTTGACAGGAGCGCTGATGCGCTCTTGCGCCGGCAAGATTCCAGCGCTCCCAGGTAAAATAATATTTCCACCTGTTCATATCCTTTTAATTACAGGTCTTTAAATTGAAATCAAACAATAATCAACATAACCTTACTCTTCAGAACATCTCCTACGAGTACAACGGAATCACGGCGTTGAAGTCGATAACCACGGCTTTCGAAACGGGGACCCTTAACGCGTTGATTGGTCCTAACGGCAGCGGCAAGACAACTCTTTTAAAAGTGGCGTCAGGGCTTCTTGATTACAGCGACGGCGCTGTGAAAATCGGGGATTGTGAATTGAACGAACTTTCAATCATGGAGCGCTCCAGACTGATTGGCTTCGCTGCGAGCGGAGTCGATTTCCCGTTTGATTTTCGTGTTCGTGACGCTGTCAGCCAGGGACGAAGCCCCCATCTGGACATGCTGGGCAACCTATCGGATAACGATGAGCAAATTATTAATGACGCTATCCAACAAATGTCGCTTGATGATTTTCAAAATCGGAGCGTGAACCGGCTGTCGCAGGGGGAGAAGGAAAGAGTGGTAATCGCGCGACTCCTTTCCCAGAATTCCCCGGTTATGCTGTTCGATGAAAACCTTGCGCATCTCGATTTGAAACATCGCCTTGCATTAATTTCAGATATGAAAAAACTTGTTGCGGATGGCAAAACGATAGTTGTCGCGCTGCATGATATCGAATTCGCGGCAAGGCATTTCCCGAAAATCACACTCATGCGGGATGGCGGGATTGTTCTGTCAGGCACACGGGAGCAAGCGATAACATCGGAAAGGCTCTCGGAAACATACGATTTGAAATTTAAAATAATTAATCGGGAAACACCGGAGGAAATCACCATAATACCCTCATCTTAACAGGATTTATCAGCAGGATTTGCATCATGACACCATTCGACCCCACAGATATTGATTTCGCTCAAGCTATAAAATCCGAAAGGATTGAAAGTGATAATCAACGTGTGCGTCTTGTGAATCTCACATTGCTGTTGCTGATAGCCGTCGCGCTGGGGTTGGCATCATCGCGAATTGGGATAATTCCTGAGATAAAGAAAATACTCCTACCCACTTTTTCTGTCCTCTTTCCAATCTGCATTGCAAGATTATATCCGGTAAATACTCAGCCTCTTTTAAGAAGAAAGCAAAACGATTACCTTCTTCTAAGGCTTAACGCAGTGGGAGTTCCAGCTGTAATTCTGCTTCTTAACATCGTATATTTTAAAATATTCGGCTGGACTGAATCACTTGTTTGCGTGTTTGTAGCATCTTATGCACTCGCCGCCATGCTGGCGTTCAGGCCGATATATTCAATGGCTGTCGATGCGCCATCCAACTGGTCAAATCTCGAAACGCTTTTAAAAGCGGCCGTACTCGCTACGCTGGTTATCATCCTTGGAAGTTTGTTTGGATATATGCCTGCGATAAACGCTTTATTATCAGAGAATAAAAACCTGCTCTGTTCGTTTCTTGCGCTGACAGCCCTGATACCATTTTACATCGGCATTGCGATAGCTCGACTGCCAGTCGCCAAATCATCGCTTACTCACGGGTTCACAAAAAATATCCTGCTGGAGAAATTTCAAAAATGAAGAAATGCCCTCAATGCCAGAATCTTATCCGCAAGTACTGTATGGTGTGCCCGTTCTGCGGTTACAAGTTCAGCGTTCTTCAAACGATAATAGAGGCAATCTGGTATATCTTCCTCGTCATTGTTCTCTTTGTCGCTGCAATTCTGCTTATCCTCAACGTGTGGGATTTCAATTGGGCTTGATGTTGTGATGCAGGCTGGAAGGGGCTGTTGAAAAAGCCTATTATATCCCAGACCGTAGGGGCAACTCTCCGTGGTTGCCCCGTATTTATGCCAATATTTAGGGTAGGCACAGAGACCTACCCCCTACATTCAGCCCTTTTTCAACAT
>JAGGVT010000086.1 GCA_021157815.1 bacterium
CTTTGAGTTTTAATCTTGCGATCGTACTCCCCAGGCGGGGCACTTAATGCGTTAGCTGCGGCTCAGAAGGGGTCGATGCCTCCCAAACCTAGTGCCCATCGTTTACAGCGTGGACTACCGGGGTATCTAATCCCGTTCGCTCCCCACGCTTTCGCACCTCAGCGTCAGAAATGGTCCAGAAAGCTGCCTTCGCCATTGGTGTTCTTCCCGATATCTAAGGATTTCACCCCTACACCGGGAATTCCGCTTCCCTCTCCCATTCTCAAGTGAGGTAGTTTCGAACGCAGTTCCCGAGTTGAGCTCGGGTATTTCACATCCGACTTACCAAACCGCCTACGCGCGCTTTACGCCCAGTGATTCCGGACAACGCTCGCCCCTTACGTATTACCGCGGCTGCTGGCACGTAATTGGCCGGGGCTTTCTTCCAGGGTACCGTCATTATCTTCCCCTGGGACAGAAGTTTACGACCCGAGGGCCTTCATCCTTCACGCGGCGTCGCTGCATCTAGCTTTCGCTAATTGTGCAAGATTCTTAACTGCTGCCTCCCGTAGGAGTCTGGGCCTTATCGCAGTCCCAGTGTGGCTGACCATCCTCTCAGACCAGCTACCCATCATCGCCATGGTAGGCCGTTACCCCACCATCAAGCTAATAGGCCGCACCCCGATCCACGAGCGCCCGAAGGCTTTCTTGAAAAAATCGTGTGATATCTCCAACGTATCCGGTATTACCAGCGCTTTCGCACTGCTATTCCAGACTCGAGGGTACGTTAAGTACGTGTTACTCACCGGTTCGCCGCTTTAATCATCCCCCCGAAGGGGAACTTTCTCGCTCGACTAGCATGTCTTAGACGCGCCGCCAGCGTTCGTCCTGAGCCAGGATCAAACTCTTCGACAAAAAGTTTTTTCCAATTGAAGATCTTTCGACCTCCAATTTAAAATTCACTTTGGAATCACTGTATTTTCATACAGTTTACTGTATCTGCATACAGTAGTTAGGTTTTAACAAAGTTAAATTCGATTAAATCGAATTAACTTAGTCAACCTTCCCGCATCACTTCGCTATTCAATTTTCAAGGACCCAGCCCTTCCAACTTCTCGTATGCTAATGCTCAGCAGACGTTCGGGGGCAAACAGAAATCATAACAGATCAGCTTTGGTTCGTCAAGGTTATTATCGGAATATATTTCTGAATATTTCGCTGACGATAAAAAAAGCTTTTCTTTCATCGTTGGCCATGAATCTGACACAACGAGAGACGCATTATAAAGCATTGTTTGGGGATGTCAAGATTTATTTTGAGTTTTTTTGATTGTCCCGTTTTTTCAGTAAAAACTCTTGACTAATCCTTTGAGAAGCGTTAATATTCCCTTGAAGTAATTTGTGGTTTTAAAAATTTTGATGTAGTTTTCAAATTTGAAGTTCCTGTAATATTGGCATTTACAGTCATGCAGCATCCATGTCAACTCTCCTCTACCAAGTCCCGATAATCACCACAAATTGAAACCTGAGATATATCATATCTCAAAAACATTGTTTTAGCTTTTCCAATTTTCTAAGGAGGTGCGTTATGCGTACCAAAATATTGTTGATTATCGGTCTGCTATTGCTGCTGATAATCGGATGTTCCAATGAACATCCATCAACCTCTCCACTGATGAGTGATCTACCCAGTGGTGATGAACCATCGGAAGCTACCGATGATTCAGATGTCGTTCGTAGTCTTATGGCAACCTACTATATCCACGGTAATGATCCGCAGGAAACCTATGAGGCCTATTTTGATCCGGAAGGTTTGGGATCAGGTTATTCAACACTCGTCGATTGCGTCGCAGCCACATATTACTATTATAATGGAAGCTACTACAACTACGTCTTAGTCTGTGACACTCAATACAAATGGTCAGGCAGCTATGCAAGTTATCCTCGATGTCAATTATGGAAGTTAACAACAGCCGATGAGCCCACTGCAACTCGTATTGGTTACATTCCGGGTACATATACAAAAGACCCTGATGGATGTGATCTAATTGAAGAAAACAACTATCTCTACGCTTTCGTCTATGATGACTTCACTGAAAAAGTTTACTTATATTATTGGGCTCTCAATGCAGCCGGTGGAGTTACAGCACAAGCAGCAACATACTCTGACCAGTTTTATGATGCTGATATGAATGGCGGACAAGGTGTCGCAGTGACAATTACCGATTCATGGCCAAACTACGACTTATTTGTTTGTGATCCTGAAAATGACATAGTTTTCGTTTTCAATGAGACAACAAAAACATCAGCTACCGAATACGCTATCTCGGGAGCCAGTCCGATCGATGTTTGCGCTGTCAGAAAAGACAGTAATGAGTGGTTCGCTTATGTTGCCTGTAGAAATGATGATGATGGCAACGATGACGTTGTTAAAGTTTTCGATTGGAATTACTCAACGTCAGTTTATGATACAACAGACGCTGACTGTTCGACTGGGACCGATACTTTCCCATTTATTTTATCCATCGCTTCACTAAAATGGGAGAGCCATGATAACAACACTGTCGCAGTACTCAGTTATGATAATATTGACTTTAAAGGGTACAGACTTAGACAGCTTGATTTTGGTGTCGGATACACTTGCACTGAAGATTTTGATGCTGAAATCGTAGGCGGTATTGCCTCTGAAAGCCTCGCTATCTGTAAACAACGTTATTATGTTTCTCCAGATTGGTATATCGGATATCACTATGTTCTATCAGATCGAGATCCTGATCTGAATTCCTGCGGAACAACAAATGGAAGGAATGTTATCATCTATAATAACAACACTACATAATCATACAATCTGAGTTTTTCTGGCTAGCTATGATTCTTCATAGCTAGCCTTATTTTTCCCCCTATGATATTATTTTTAAATGTGCCATACCAAAAATAAATATAATATTCAGGAACTGCTCCCTCCTCTTATCGGTCTGGCATTTGCCATCCTTTATGCATCTTACCTTTCTAAAATGCACTATGTAGATGGACTTCTCTGGGCGCATAATATTGAAAATCTGCCTTTAGATTTCACTTGGCACCAACATCATCCAATCTGGGTTCCCACAATGCTAATATTGTTTAAAATCATCAAGGTGATTCTCCCAGAACTTAGATCGATGGTTTTTCTTTCTTTAGCAAATTCTGTTCTTGGTGGAATCGCAGTATTTCTGCTGATTCGAATTGTTTACCGATTAACGAAAAACAATCTTACCGCCATTCTTACTGGTCTTTTTCTTGGCACCAGTTGGGGAATGATGAACTTCTGTACCGATTCAAATATTTACATTACCGTTCTGGTTTTCATGCTCTGGATTATTGATGTGCTGTTCAGAAATGTTACTCTTTCAAGGAGAAACGCAATTTACGCGACTATCCTGATTATTATTTCATCATTGATGCACCAAATCTCGTTTTTTTTCACTCTGGTAGTACTGGCAGCAATACTTACAAGGTCACAAAAGAAAGATAGATTCCAAACGTCAATAATCTGTACAGTCTTGTATTCAGTTGTCACAGTTTCCGTCAACTACCTTATTTTCCTTCGCACAATGTTGCTTTTAAATAATGAGATCATTATGTCCTTCCCCCAGTGGTTAACTGCCTATGCGGCTGAAACAAGCTGGTGGACAATAATACATAACGGCTTTATCTACGGTATGCAGACACTCTGCTACACAATAACCAATTCAATAGTGCATTTGCCTGGTTCTGAACTTTTAAGACATGCTGTCAAATTTGAAGAATCCATGTTTAGCAGTCTTTATTTGCTTTTCTATTTCTTTATGGTCATCTTTATCCTTTTGGAGATTTTTCAACTGAAAAAAGCATGGAGATCATTTAATGCCCTTAATCATACACGATTATTGCTGTTAATCTGGTTTGGTGTTTATTTCATTTTCAACCATTTTTTCTGTGCATTTGAACTTCATTACAAACTTTTTTACATCACACCTTTGTTAATTCTTCTGTCATTAAGATTGCATGAACTTCCAAAAAAATACAGGTTAAATACTTCATTTGCAGTTTTGGGAATTGTGATTGTCCTTTTTACCTGGAATCTCTTCTCAGGTTTGATACCAAATTCCAAACCGGAAAACAATCGCTTTCTTTTACCAGTGACCGAAATTGCCCAACATGTTAAAAAAGGTGATTTCATTATCTTCGCCAGAGATGAATTCTACATTGCATGGCTCGCAAGATATTACACTGATGCTGATGTTGAAATTCACAGAAACGCATTTAATAAATACGCGGTTTTAAATTGCAGTAATGAGGATTTATACAGCAGGACCATCGAATTCATGGATAACAGATACAAAAGAATTTTTCTAACTAACAGGGAATATACTAATTTTAAGGGATCGAATTACTGCCATATGTCCGCCCTTTTTCTGAAACCACCACATCCATGGCGGTTGTTATTAATTCCATCCAATGTTACACTAAAAAATAATGTTAAATCAGGTGAAGAAATAATACTGTACGAGGTTAGTTTATCTGATGCTTCCCATGACAACTAAAAATCAAAAACTAACGATGTTTATTATTTCTGCTGCTTTCACGGTAATCTACGCCCTATTCCCAACCAAGATGCACTTTGCCGATGGTCTTTACTTTGCCTATCATCTGGAGGAGTTCCCGCTTTCTCATGCGTGGCATCCGCATCATCTTTTATGGCTGCCTTTGATGCACGTCATTTTTGATGCACTTCATTCAATTATTCCCTCACTCAGGGCGATGACATTCCTTCAATTATCAAACGCAATTCTCGGCGGTTTAACAGTCTATCTGATGATAAAGTTCGTATCATCAATCAGTGGCAATCGAATTGCCGGAATAATTACCGGGTTGATTTTCGGATTCAGTTGGGGGATGCTTCATTATTCCGCAGATGCGAATATTTACATCATCGTCCTGCTTTTAATGCTCGTTGTCGCAATACTGATTACCAGTGGAGATGAACTGAGCCGGAAAAAAGCAATCGTCGCCACAATTCTGATGATAATCATCACGTCCTTGCACCAGATAGGGTTCTTCTTTTCTTTCGCAATTTTAGCTGCAATCATCCTGCGCTCTCCTGAAAAGGGAAAAATCAATACCGCACTGACATGCGCAGCTTTATACGCATTGGTAACGTTGTGCCTGTATTACAGCGTTTTCCTGATGATTCGTCCCCTGCTCTTTGCTGAGTTGAAGGAAAGTTTCATTGCATGGATGACCTCGTACGGAAGCCACAAATCGTTCTGGTCGATTACCGATATGGGATTTTTCCCGGCTCAGGAAATATTCGAGTACACTCAGTTTGGCGCGTTTTTCCATAATCAGGACATTCTCAAGGTTCGCGCATCACTAAATTTCAAAGGAACATACAACACCAACGTTATAAACATTTTCTTTCATGCTGTAATCCTCTTTTCAGCATTAATCCTACTATTCCAGGTAATTTTAAAAAAGCATATTCCCAACCGATCGATAAAGACCATCCTCTTAATCTGGTTTTTCTCATATTTCATCTTCAACCAGTTATATTGCGCGTTCGAGATTCACTTCAAGCTATTTTTCATCATCCCGTTACTGGCAATCTGGACTCTTCTGATACTGGAATCGTCACCTCGTGAGCTTAAGATATGGAACTACATTGCTGTCTCATTTATTATTGCCATGGCAGGATGGAATTTTGTTACAGGAGTTATTCCTGAGTCAAAACCCGACTTCAATCCTTTCATCAAGCAGGTAATGAAAATTGAGCCCTATGTAAAAAAAGGTGATCTGATTATTTTTGCGAGGCACGAGAGATATAAGGCAGCGGTTGCACGATACTACACCGATGCAGATGCCGCTTACTTTCAGACAGAATTCAGGTATATTTCAACCGACAACGATTCCTTTAGTAATATGCATAAAGAAACCATTGAATTTTTCACTAAACGTTATGATAGGATAATTCTTTCAGATGATGCCTGGAATTCCGGTTACATGAAATGGTACTTCTCAGGGCATGTTTTTCCTCCACCTCATCCAGCATTTCTTGCGGTACAAAAATCAAGATTGATAGGCTCCGACTTTGTTAAAAACGGCAAAATCGCTGTCATCCGCGAATCCGATTTGCTGGACAAATACAATCCTGAAATTTAAAAACCCTCTGTTTTAACGTTTTATCAACTATGTTATAATCCAACCTGCTCATGCGATCACGGCTTTACATAATCGTTCCGCTGTTATTGATTATAATTGGATTTCTCCTCCGGTTATGGCTTCTTGTCGTAACGGATTCCCACACAACGGACGGCATAGGATTTCTATCCACCGCATGTTATTTGCGTGATTCAACCGACTGGCCAAATGTGCCAAAGAGAATCACAATGCCGCTGTATCCAATCCTGTCGTTGGGCATGTCGTATTTCACAGGCAATGACATTCCACTTGCGGGCAGATGGGTTAACATGCTTATCGGGATCACCATGATTCCATTGGTTTTTACTCTTGCAAGGAAATTATTCGATGCCAGAGTTGCTTGTTTTGCCGCTCTCTTCACAGCCGTTGACTTCATTTTTATTAAGTATTCGGTATCTGACAGGGCTGATCTCCCGTTCGTTTTCTTTAACGTTCTCCTCGCTTACCTGTTCTGGGTAATCCCATGGGAAAAATGCAATTACAAACATGCGTTGTTATTTGGATTCTCGATGGGCCTTACGCAATTGACCCGAACAATAGGAATCCTGCATTTTACAGTTTTTGCCGTGTTCTGGATTGTCTATATGGTGAGGAATCATGTGCCATGGAAAAGGTTCGTGCCTGGAACGCTAATTCCTGTATTTGTTATTTTCGGTCTATTAGCCTCATTGCCTCCTCTTTATTTAAGTGCGATTGGCGCCCCCCAGCAAAGTTATATCGGGCACTCTTTCATTGATGGCACACTGGTCGCAAAAGGTGAGCGGGAAAAGGATTGGTCAAGTTTAAACGAGGATGCAACCGATGCTGCTGTAACTGATGAGATCAGGAATTTCAAGATAATTGACGCTTTTGACTGGGATTTGATAGTCATGAAATATAAATTTGGGTTTACTTCCATCATGACCCATTTCGGTGAATCAATGTGGGAGTATTTCCAGGGATGGATTGTTTTTCTGATGATGTTTGTGGTGGCTTTTATTTTAAGATACAAGATTATCGATGGATGGGATAGAGTGGGATATTTGCTCTTGTTATTAACCCCAATATTATTTCTTCTGCCAATAGTATTTACGGATCCGATCTTTTTCCTGCCATTCAGACCGCTTTTTCTTATCATACTGGGATGGCTTGTCAGCGGTATGATCAGCTTAAAGGAACTCCGCAATTTTGGTGTGATAGTTGCCGCAATCCTGACAATTGCAATTGTTACCAACAATTTCCTGAATCTTTATCCTATTCGTGAAAAGGAAGCCGGACATATAAACGGATATCGTTTTGTTGGAGAATATTTACATGAGATTAAAAAACACGATGACACAATAATGTCAATGAACAGAACGGTGTACTTCTATGCTTGTATGAAAGGATACGCTTTACCAGCCGCGCCCCTTGAAAAGACAATCAATTTTTGCCGGCACCATGATATTGACTACTTCGTTTACGGGCCTGATGAGCGGTACGCGCGTTCAGCATGGGCAAGTGAAATTATGGATATGATACAAGACGGTGACAAAACATTCGAGTCTATTCATGTTGAAACACGCGGCGGTCCCATTCAGGTTTATAAGCTCCATTATGACACTGAAAATCCCCTACCGGTTGATTAATCTATTAATATCTTCGAGTTTCATCACGAATAAATAATTCAATCCAGCAAAAATAGAATTGCGTTTTTCGCGTGTCAAACCTATCATTCATGATAGTTAATCATGGGCAAAAGAGCCGCCATAATTCCTGTTTTAATTGGATTCGTATTCGCCGTTGTTTACGCGGTATTTCCAACCGCCATGCTCACCGCAGATGGCTTATATTACGCGTGGCATATTGAAAACATGCCGATTTCATATTCGATTCACCCGCATCATCTTCTCTGGCTTGGGTTGATGCATCTTCTATTTAACGCAATCCATTTGGTGATTCCCGGATTATCCGCGCTTGAGTTCATGCAGTTTTTCAACGCCAGCATCGGCGGCGCGTGTGTGTGCCTTGTAATTTACATAACAATGAAACTGCATTGCAATCTTACCGTCGCGATTATAACAGGGCTTTTCTTCGGCTTGTCTTGGGGAATGATGCACTTTTCCACGGATGCCAATATCTACATTACCGTACTTTTTCTGATTCTTTTGTGCTCCGATATTCTTTTTAGTTCAACCGTAATTGATATAAAAAAGACAATTGCGGTTGTAATCGTAATGATTTTAGCAACGCTGCTGCACCAGGTGGCAATCCTTTTCGTGCCAGCACTTCTTGCTGCGATGTGGCTTAAAAGTCCGATAAAAACAAGGCTTTCGACTATCGCCGCTTCTTTGTTGACTTACACAACAATTGTGTTTTTGGTTTATTTCGCAGCGTTTCAATATGTCGCTAAATCTGCTATGCCCGACTCATCAGTTGATTTCATCAGTTGGCTTGGGGCATATGGCAGCCATTCAGAGTACTGGACATTCCTGTCACAGGGGATGATGCCAGCGCAGGAGGCATTCCAACGTTCGCAGGCAAGCCTGTTTTTCCATTTTCACAACGCGCTGGATGTTTATCTGGCGCAGGAGTATTCGGAAACCAAAATACATTCAGTGCTGTATTTCCTTTTAAATCTTGTAATCGTGATTTCCATTATTCGGGAAATAAAGGACATCATAATCAACAGGAAAATGCCAAAGGATATTCGCAACGTCAGCATAGTGCTTCTATCATGGTTTCTACCGTTTTTCATTTTCAACTACCTATACTGCCCGCATGAGATTCATTTCAAGCTGTTTTATCTAGCACCGCTACTGATTCTGTGGACATCACAAATAATCTCAATCAGCGTATTTAATCGCACGTTCTGGCGTATTGCCGCTCCGTGCATTTTAGTAATAATAGCCGCATGGAACGTTTTCACAGGGCTTGTACCCAATTCATCATTCGAGAATAATCCGTATTATCACGATGTTGAGCTTTTGAAACCACATCTGCAAAAAGGCGATTTGGTTATCTACGCACGTCAAGAGCGAAACAAAGCGTCACTTGTTCGATATTTCACCGATGCCGATGCTGTTTTCTTCCGCCCAAAGCCAAGGCATATTCAAGATAACATGTTGTTTTTTTTTGAGATGCACGATTCCACAAAAGAGTTTTTAAAAGAGAGGTATAGTCGTATTCTTGTTTCCAGCGACGCATGGGATTCTCAATATCCGAAATGGTTTCTGCCTGAGCATCTTTTTGTTCCGCCACATCCTGATGAACTAGGGATAAGCAAATTTCGGTTTATATTGGTTAGGCAGATTGATGTCGGTGATGGTGTAGTATTATTCGAGGTTAAGTTTCCTTTGTAGTTATAGGAGGAGGCATTTGATATAGGAAAACCCCGGCGAAGGGACGCCGGGTTACAATGGATTCCCGCCTTTGCGGCTTTTGAAAAATTGCTGAATGTAGGTGACAGGTCTCTGTGCCTACCCTAAATGTTGGCATAAATACAGGGCAACCACGGAGAGTTGCCCCTACGGTCTGGGATATAATAGGCTTTTTCAACAGCCCCTTTCGCGTGAATGACATTCCTCACCACCAGCCCCTATCCACCATGCGGAGAGGGGGAGCAGGAATATATCACGCCTTCTCCCCTCTTCTGATACATGAGAGGAGTCGTGGGTAAGGTTTTTTAGTTCATATTTAACCTGACACTCAAAAAGAAATGAACAGGACTGACTATAAAATATACGCACTCATCGGGATTGCATTCGCCTGCATTTACGCTCTATTCCCCACGAAGATGCATCTATCGGATGGCGTTGGCTACGCCTACATGCTGGAGCATTTTTCAGATGGCCATTTTATGCATCCGCATCATCCGCTATGGCTTCCGTTAATGCAATATCTCTATGATGGAGCAAAGCTAATCATTCCGGATTTGAGGTCGATGCCTTTCATTTGCTTTATCAACGCTCTGCTTGGAGGACTCTCTGTTTTTGTTTTCATCCAGATTGCCCATAAACTCAGCAGAAGCAGAATGATTTCAATTTTAACGGGTTTGTTTTTCGGTTTCAGCTGGGGCATGATGAATTACAGCAGCGATTCGAATATCTACATTCTCGCTCTTTTTATCATCCTGCTTGCAGCGCGAATCATTCTTGCCAACGATAAACCAACGCCTAACGATGCAATCAAGGCGTCTTTCTTAATGGTGCTTGCATCGGTGATTCACCAGATTACTTTCTTTTTCACTTTTGTTGTCCTTGTGGCAATTCTATTAAAACTCCCCAAACGTGAGAGATTTCGATACGCCGCAATCTGTACCTTTTTTTATAGCATCTGTGTTTTCGCAATATTTCAGTGGTTGTATTATTTAGGGATTTTGGACGTCGATTTAAATACCAACTTCACCTTTTTCAGCTGGCTGACATCATATGGAAGCAATCCAAACTGGTGGACTATCTTTAAGATTGGGTTCATCCCGGCTAATGAGCTATTCAGCTATTCACAGGTGAATCTCTTTTTCCACACAATCGGATATGAGATTGTACGCCACACAGGATATTTCGAGAAACCTCTAAGCTACCTGCCATACATTATTATTTACGCGATTATCCTGCTTACAATCGTTTATGAAATCATCGATGTTTTCAGAACCAGGAAAAACGCATCCAGACATCGCAGCACACGCATACTGCTTCTTGTCTGGATTCTCCCCTACTTCATCTTCAACCAGTTTTACTGCGCGTTGGATGTCCACTACAAACTGTTCTATCTTGCACCGCTTCTTCTATTGTGGATGCTTCGCCTGTTCGAATCGCCAAAACGAATTAAGCTGCCCATTGGCGTTTTATCCTGTATTCTTCTTGCTTTTCTCGCGATATGGAATATCTCAACCGGAATGGTGCCGAATTCCAAAACTGAGTCAAACGATTTTCTTACCAGAGCATTGGCAATTGGAGAAGCAGTTGACAAAAATGACCTTGTGATTTTCTCTGTCAGGGAATTCTACCTTGCATCGCTGACAAGGTATTACACCGATGCCGATACTGTCCCATACAGAATGGATTTCAACAGATTCGCTGTTGTCGATAAGGGTTTTTTGAAGATTGACAACATGACTGTGGATTTCTTTAACGAAAACTACAACCGTATTTTCCTTTCAGATCATGCGTACTTATCTAAGCCTCGTAACTGGTATTTCTCCGCGCTTTTCCTTCCCCGTTCAGCGCCCGGACTTCTGGCGCTTCATCCATCATCAATTGAGTATATCGGTGAGATCAAACTTGATATCGGTGAGTCTCTTCATGAGGTAAAGTTGAAATCTGCGATTAGGTACAGACGGGATATTAACTAGAGGTTTCGTAAATAAGATGCCCCACCCCAGCCCTCCCCGCGAGTGGGGAGGGAGAATTTTGACTTTTCCCTTCGCTAGTGCATAAACCAAAATTATTGTTTGCCAATTCCAAAACATTTCCCCCCGCTCGCGGGGGGATTAATGGGGGGGATAAAACAAATAAATAGCTCTTGAATTGTCAATACTACGAATAATCACCCAGCAACGACCCATCCTTTGCAGCTTCGCGAATCGTTTCAAGGCTTTTCTCAATCGCCTTCTCAAGTGTTCCCTGCATCTGGTAACCGCCAGCTCTTGGATGTCCGCCGCCATCGAACAGGCTGCATAATTTCGACGCGTCCCAATCACCTTTCGTCCTGACAGATACTTTTATTTCACAAGGTTCTACCTCTTTGAAGAAAATGATATTTTTTATATTATATCCAAAGAGTCCAATGTGTTCGATAATCCCCTCAGATTCCTCTATCGATGCTCCCGAGCGTTCAATCATTTCCTTTGTCATGAAGATATACGCGAGTTGTAAATCCTCTATGTACTCCATCGTTGCGAGTGAATCACGCTCCAGGCGAAGAGCTGATAATGTCCGATTTGCGAAAACGTTCCGGTAGATAAGGTTCGGATTAACACCCATTTCAACCAGTTCTGTCGCGTATCTCAATGACCTCGCATTTGTGTTTGAATAACTGAACCTGCCAGTGTCTGTAACTATCCCGGTGTAAATCACAACTGCGATGCTTTTGGTTATCTTCACATTCAGATATTTCGCAATCTCATAAACCTGCTCAGCAGTTGATGAATAATTGCCTGACACCCAGTTAATTTCACCAAAATTAGTATTCGTAACATGATGGTCAACATTAAGAATCGGAATTGGTTTGGAATTGTACCAATTCTTAAATTCAGGCCCAAGACGATCGATGTCGCTTGAATCGACAGTTATAATCGCATCGAAAGTGTCGCATGGCTCATCCGGCAGGACAGTGTTGATATGCTTCGTTTCCTCAATCCATGAATATATTTTTGGTATAATTGTCTCACAGTATAAATATGCCGATTTGCCAAGCTGCTCAAGAATAAATTTCATTGTTATCAGTGAGGCGATATTGTCGCCATCGGGAAAAACGTGTGAGCCGAGAAAGAACCTATTGTGCGTATTTATGAACTTCTCGATTTGAGATAGTATTTTCTCATTTTCATTTTTCATCAGTCGTCTCAGTATCCGGTTTATTTAAGTCGTTGTTATCGCTGGTTTGGCTTTCTTCCGCCTTTATATTTTTAAGCAGCTCATCTATTGACGCTGCGTAAATCAATGAATTGTCGAGTTTGAAATTCAATCTTGGTATTTTTCTTAATCTGACAGCTCTACCAAGTATCTTTTCAATGTGTCCTCTTGCCTTATTTAGAATATCCACAACAGCCTGGCGCGTTTCATCATCCTGAGGATGTGAAACGAAAACCGTAGCGATTTCAAAATCCTTCGCCACTTTGATATGAGTAATCGACATCAACCCAAGGCGACGGTCGCTAAGTTCGTTTCGAATTATCAAATCGATCTTGGTTTTTAGAAGCGATTCCACTTTTTTATGCCGCTCTTCACGCATTGTTACTCCAACGTGCAGGCTGGAAGCCCGCACCACAATATCGTTCTAATAGTATTCTTCTTCATGCGATTCAAGTTCCAGCCCATCCACCATTTCTATTTCATCGAGCATTCTACGAATTGTTGACTCAACAATTCTCTTTTCATTCGACACGCACGATACGCCAATTGTGGCATTGTTCCAACTGTCATTGCCATCAACCTCAGCGATTGACACGTTGAATTTCCGCGCGAGTTTCTGAATTGTTCCCTTCAGAACACCCCGTTTATCCTTCAGGGAATGAGCCATGGGAATTCTTACATGAATATAAAATACGCCTACTATCAAAAATCAGTTCCTGAAACCTTTTAAAAGTCAAGAGAGGAATTATAGGGGATTGAGACGATTTGAGCAAGAAAAACATACGTCCCACAGTCCGCGAATAAACACTTTGTCATTCCGGGCTTGACCCGGAATCCATCTTATTATGTAAAAAGAATGGATTCTGAATCAAGTTCAGAATGACAAATAATCACCATGGTTGTCATTCCGACAAATAATCACCATGGTTGTCATTACGACAAATAATCACTATGGTTATCATTACGACAAATAAACACTATGCTTGTCATTCCGGGCTTGACCCGGAATCCATTTTGTTACCAAGAGGAATAGATTCAATTAAGAATATTCTCATCACATTGTAATTCATCGTCATCATCGGATAAATCAATCTCTTTTAGTTGATCTTTTAATTTATCATCCTTCTCAGATGCCGGTACATCCTCATATTCCAAAAGCACTTCCTGGTATTTTGAATCGTCTATATCATCGACAAACGGGCTTACACGCTTTAAAACCGGCATTGTTCCCCGACGGCGCATCAGCTGCGGGTATGTAATATACAACTCATCCTTCGCGCGGGTTACAGCTACATAAAAGACTCGCCTCTCCTCATCGACACCTCCCTCCTTTTCCGCATAAATGCTCGGGAGATTTCCCTCACGGCAATGAATAAGAAACACTATGTTCCACTCCAACCCCTTCGCCTGATGAATTGTCGAGATTGTGAGAATGTCATCGTTTTCCTCAGCGGTGATTATATCCTCAGCAGACAGGCCTCCAAGAAGGCTTATCTCATCGAGGAATTCAGTAACCGATTTGTATTTCTCAGCGAAATTGCCAAGTTCCTCAATATCGCCCATACGGTTCATGTAATTCGGAAACTTGTCTTTCAAGTAGTATCTATACGGCGATTCAGCAATTTGGAATATCGCCTCAGCCGGATTGGTCTCAGGAGTTCTCAAATGGCGTAAAAGCTTCTTTAAATCCTTAAGAGGACCTTTCCCATTTTCACCAAAGAATTTCGTATCAAGGAATTTCGCCAAAGGATCTGATTTGTGGGAGATAGTCGCCCAAACCTCCTGCGCGCGACGCGGTCCCACTTTTTTCTGCAATTTCAAAACACGTTTCCAGCTGATTTCATCCTTCGGATTAGCCACCAAAATCAGGTGAGCGAGGATATCCTTTATATGAGCCTGCTCGACAAAACGCAGTCCTCCACGAACGCGGTATGGAATCCGGCGCTTTTTCAATTCCATCTCAAGCGACATCGCGTTTGACTGCGCGCGATACAAAACGCCTATCTGTTCGAGAGAAATTCCCTCCTCATTAAGGTCAAGCACTCGAGTTGCAATGAACATGGCCTCCTCATCGGCATCACGAAGCGCAATCAGATATGGCTTCTCCCCTGTTTTTTTAACCGGACGAAGCGTTTTTCTAAAATGTTTTGGTGCATCCTTGAAGATTTCGTTTGCGAAGTTCAGTATCGGTGGGGTCGAGCGATAATTGATTTCAAGTTTCTTAATCACAACATTATCAAATCTTTCAGGAAACTCAAGGATATTTGAATAAAGAGCGCCCCTGAATGCGTATATCGACTGCGAATCGTCGCCGACAACAAACAGATTAGCCCCCTCGGATGCCAGCAACTCTATTAACTTACCCTGGATTGCGTTTGTATCCTGATACTCATCTATGAGAATATGCCGAAAATTCAGAGCGTATTTTTTGCGAACTTCATCCGATTCTTTCATTACTTTTAATGTATTAATGAGCAGGTCATCGTAATCCATCGTGTTTAGTTCACGCTTGCGCTTTTCATAGTCATTGGCGATTTTTAAAATGGCATCCGTATCAGTCAGAAGAAATGAATAGCGCCATACGATAACCTCCGGAATTGTACGGGCCGTATTCCTCGCGAGTGAAATGATATCCGCAAGCAAGCTGGATTGTGGAAACCGCTTTTTAGTGTAATCGCGTGACTGCTCCGAACGTACAATCGACATTATTTCACGAGCGTCTTCACGGTCGGAAATTGTGAAATTCGAACTGTATCCCAGAATTTCAGCCTCACGACGTAGAATCCTCGCGCCAATTGAATGGAATGTCCCACCCCAGAATCCACTAAGCGGCTTTTCCAGAATCGTTTCAACCCGGTGAAGCATCTCCTTTGATGCCTTGTTGGTAAAAGTCGCGAGAAGAATTTGGTGCTGCTTTACATCCTTTTCGAGCAGATAAGCCACACGGTATGTAATTACACGAGTCTTGCCCGAGCCTGCACCTGCCAGTACCAGAACACGAGGCTCTTTCGAATAGACAGCATCCAGCTGGTCTTGATTGAGTTCGTATGGATAATCGATTTTCAAACCGATATATCCGGCTTCACGCCGTATTTTAAATATTTTCTTTTCCGGTTTATCGCTCATGTGATGCAAGATGATAGCGCAAATCGCGAGGAAATACAATTGTTTAGTAACAACCCCAAATGCGCGATTTCCTTTTATGTCATTCCGGGCTTGACCCGGAATCCATCTTATTCGCGAAATTATATGGATTCTGAATCAAGTTCAGAATGACACTGTCTGCGAGATAAAATCACGATGTGAAAATGCAATCGCGGATTTCCGAGGTTAATGGTGCAAATAATAGCAATTAACCCACATGTAAATCTTTACATTACAAGGTTGATACTAATATCGAAGGCATCTTTCACAAGATGGTGTGATTAGCTTGCGTAATCTAATGCGAAAGATACAAGATAGAATATGGGATGTTGTCGAAGTGGCAAAACCAGGCGACAAAGCAAGCCGCTGGTTCGATATTGTCATCCTCTCGTTAATCGCTCTCAATGTGATAGCATCAATTCTCTGTACTGTCTCATCCCTTGCAAAACAATTCGGAACGTTCTTTCACTGGTTCGAGATAGTTTCTGTACTGATTTTTACTGGTGAGTACCTTATTCGCGTGAGTTCATGCACATCTGACTCAAGATATTCCCACAGTATCCCGGGGCGGCTCAAGTTTATGCTCACCCCAATGGCGCTCATTGACCTGTTTGCCATTCTCCCATTCTACCTGTCATTCTTTATGGTTGACCTGAGAGCTATTCGAATCCTTCGAATGATTCGCATCTTCCGTGTCGCAAAGATGGCAAGGTACAGCCAGTCGATGCAGTTGTTTGGCAATGTTTTCCATAAAAAGCGCGAAGAACTTGTTCTGATTGCTGTTTTTATGTTCTTCACAATTATATTTTCATCATCCATTATGTATTACGCTGAACATAACTCACAACCTGATGTTTACAAGGATATTCCATCAACGATGTGGTGGGCGGTTGTTACTCTTACAACTGTCGGTTACGGTGATATAACCCCGGTAACATCAATCGGAAAGACAGTTGCCGCTTTAATTTCGATTACTGGAATCGCCATGTTCGCGATTCCCGCCGGTATCCTTGGAGCTGCTTTTGTCGAGGAATTTTCACATAAACGAGCACAAGATAGTATTTATCTGAAATGCCCCCATTGCGGGAAAAAACTGGATAACGACCTCTTTAATAAAGCAGTTGACAAGAAAGATAAATCGATTTCCCCTGAAATAGAGAAAATATCAGAAGCTGTTTCCGCGAAATGATTAAAGCGGCTCTTTTGCCTTTATCAGCCAGATTCTGGCATCCGTGTACGACGGGTAAATCTCCAGGGCTTTTTTAATATTCTCAACAGCTTTGCCATGGTCGCCTTTTTCCTCGTATGTCAGCCCCAGATAATAGTAGCCTGCTGCTTTACTTGATCTTTTCTTAATCATGTTAGTATATGTTGAGACAGCGTCATCAAAATTGCCTGAGAATTTATATGCAGTCCACAATCCAGCCTGGGCGGATTTATAATTTGAATCAAATTGCAGTGATTTTTTAAATGCCTCAATCGCGTTAACCCATTCGTATTTGGCGTTGTATGCCATCCCAAGATAGTAATACCCCTGCTTGTTTCGTGGATCCAGCTGAGTATATTTCTTGAAATCATCTATCGGCGCCTGTAGATTCTTGCCCAGTTCCATGTATGCCCGTCCGCGATAAAGATAAGCCATTCTATCGTTGGAACTTAGCTGGATAACTTTTGTAAAACTGGCAACCGCGCTCTTGTATAGCTCTTCCTTTTTCAACTTTGTATATGATGTACCCTCCTGAGCTTTCTTAAAGTAGGTCAGCCCAATGTAATACCACGCGCTTTTATAATTTGGGTCTTTCGCTACCGCTTTTTTCAAAATGCCAATCGTGTCATCATAAAGCCCCTTATCAAACTTGCCCATCGCCGTATCGAACAACCCCTTTGCAGTGCTGCTTTCAACGGGTCTTGGTTCAGGTTTTGGTTCGATTTCCGATGGCTTTGGTTTTCCCTCTTCTTTTGGTTTTTCAACAGGCTTTGGAGGTTTCACAGGTTCCGGCTTTTTGCTTATTATCAGCTCAATCTGTTCCGGTGTTATGCTCATAATGTTGATTTCCTCAGGCAACTCAGGCGGTATAGACGCAATCAAATGAGTTCCATCCGCATACGACGAGACATCCAGAACACTGCTCAATGATGTTGAATCAAAACCTTCCACCTGCTCATCGGGAATTTCAATTTGAATTGATAGTAAATCGGGCTTTATAACATACTCAAGCTCATCGCTTTCACCTGATAGTTCAACAGGTATGTCAGCCACATCAATCAGTTGAACAGCAGTCTCCTCGGCAAACGGTTCAATATCAATATTCAAATTAACGGTTTCAGGTTCAATTGTTATTTCAGAACCGGGTGAAATCAATTGGACATCGATTGATATATCCTGATTTATCTCTCCTAAAAAGAGAAATTCCGTTTTAATTGCTTTCAGCGCATTTATTATTTCCTCATCGCCATCCACGGCAATATCCGGAGGAGTTATCACCATTGACGCTATTTTATAACCCACAGATGGCTCTATTTCTATCTGCAATTCGACCGGAATTCTAATCTCAACCGGTTCTTCAATTACTTCCTCAACTGGCGCTGGAGAGGGTTTTCGCATTATGTTCAAATTGGCAATTTTATCGAAAAAGCTATTTTCAGGAAGGTTTGAAATAAAAGGCGGCAGAAGAAATAAAATAACGATACCCCATAAACAAAGAGAAGCAGGCGCAAGCCATGGCGAAACAATATCCTTTAATGATTTGCGAGTTCCCCTCAGCACCATAAGAAGATTCTGCGCAATGAAATCGTGAGCGACCTCCCAGACATCATCCTTCTGGTCTATTTGTCGCACCAGTCCGGCATTTGCCAGAAGATTCAATGTGCCCTTTATTTCGTTTTTAGGAATCCCCGTGCTCAGCATAAGGTGGCCGATTGTTCTGGGAACAGTAGTGCCAAGCGCGGTAACCATCTGTTCAAGAATGTCCGGAGCATGGTCTTTCATTTCACGGCGATACAGGTTATAACGCAGGTATTCAGCCATAAGGTTTTCTGTTTTCTTCTGGCGCGCATCCGATTGGGTTTCACCTGATTTTTGGACTATCATTCCAACCATATTCAGGATGATCGGCCTGACAAGCCCTTTTGTGCCCTCAAACGCGGCTATCTGCTCAAACAGGTCGCGCAATGCGCTGTCGGAGAACATAATGTTGGAGCCTTTAAGAAACTCACGAGCCGCGGATTCAGTAAACGCACCGACCTCAAACCAATTCTTGCGAATTGTCAGATTCGGCAGATCGAAATTCTCTAAAAGCGGAAGGTAATCGCTCCTGAATGACAACAGGAAAGTCAGTCCGGGAATTGGATCATCGCATAGTGAGCTTAGCAAGTCATTCATCTCTTCAAGCCTGTCCGGTGATCTGTCCTGCAGAATTAGAAGTTCCTCGAACTGGTCAAAGATAATAAGCAATCGTCCGGGAGCCGCGTTGGATACCGCTTTTGCCAGAAGAGCTCTTATATCCAAATCCTTTTGCGCCGTAAATGTGTCAACTATAGACAGCCTGAGAAGTTCATTTCTCAAATCCTTAAGCGGATTATCGAACGACCGTATCGTTATAGTCATCACAGCCGGATCCTGCTTCTGAAGCATAGGGCTGACATACGCCTGAAGAATGGATGTTTTCCCTGTCCCCGATTGCCCTGAAAAGAACAACAGCGGCTCTGTGCTTCTCGCTATCCATTTAAACGCTTTTTCGTGAGCTTTATCCGCGCGAAATTCCTTCATGTAGTCAGGAATCGTTTCATACGGATAAGTGCGGAAATATTCCGGGTCCCTGATTCTGCCGGAAATTCCCACTTCCTCTATCTTTTTCTTTCTTCGATACCTGTTTATATGCCCAATAGCATCCGGGATGATTATCAGTACCGGTACAAGCACAATTAAAAGCGGAATCCATAGGTTGGTTATCATTATGCCACGTAAATCATCACTCAGGACAGCAAGTGTCATGAAGAAAATGAGAATGGCTCCAATGTAGATAGCCAGGCTCCGTGATTCTCGCCTGACGGGTTTTGAAATTGTGCTTTTTACAGCGCCTGATTGCACTGTCAAATTGCCTGATTTTCGTTCAGCAAGGAGTTTTTTTATTCCATCAAGCAGACGTCTTCCGTTTTCCTCTGTTACGCCGCTTAAAGCATCAAGCCAGTTTTTAGTGCTAAGGAGATACTCCATCTGCTCATTCGGCTCGATGTCCTCTACTCGAACCGCTATAATCGGTAATCCTTTGTTAAACGCAGACAGGATTTCAGAGGTAACATGATTTGAGCTCATAGAATTGCTTGAAAACACAAGCACAACGAGTTGAGAATTTTTAATCGCTCGGATAATTGATTTCGGATAATCGGCACCTGATGGAATATCACGAGGCGCCATCCAGCAGCTAAGACCTTGCGTTTCGATGATTTCGCACATCTGATTCGCAATCAAAGCATCTTCCGATGCGTAACTTATAAAAATTTCATGGGCCATATTTGACTACTTATTCCATAAATAAACTCTATCTGGTAACATTTTTCCCCTGTTGATTTAGATGCGTAACCAACATCATAAATAAAAATACCCTTAATCTATCTTTAATGCAAGTTTACGTTATGGATAGATAAGAATTCAACATCAGAACATATATAGTTCGTCATTCCGACATTCGCACCTTTCGACTCCGCTCAGGATCTTCGAAAATCGAATGGTCGGAATCCCTTTCTTCTTTTCACTTATCATAGCAATCTGTTTTTGTAATTGGGAACAGCGCGTAAGCTGTCTCAGGCATGGAATTATTCACGAAAAATTGTCATTCTGAGCGCAGCGAAGCATGTATAAGTTGCTGTGTTGATGATTAAACCAGATGATATTAATCCACGCAATCAAGGAGAGATCCTTCGCTTCGCTCAGGATGACAGAGCTGGTAACCCGTGTTCTCATGAAAGCGTCTCAGAACCGTGAAATAGCTTGTTCTTATCATTCCGTAGCGAAGCGGAGGAATATCCTGTTTCAAATTAATTCGTACCGGGTACACATTAATTTTGTCCTGCGAAGCAAGATCCGATAAACCCTCTTTTAATCATTGTTTCACTCTTTTTGAATTTTTAAATATGTCTCCAATTTAATTTGTACCGGGTACGAATTAAATCCTGTGCATTTCGTACATGGCGACGAATCCGCCCCAGCTCATTTCATAAGTAGATTCATTCCACTTAGGCGTTTGTCCGATTGAGTTGATTGAGAAAATAAATGCGAGAAGATTCCCGTCATCATCGTACCATTCATATTTCAGTACTTTGAATATGGGAATTACTATGGATGCCTCCATCACTGTTCTGAATAAAATCGCGCTTCTTGAGTTTTCACGATCCAACGGGATCGTGCAAGCGCCCATGCCAATCGCCAGCGTATCGTATTTAATTCGTACCGGGTACAGATTAAATTCATTGTAAACCAGCTACTGCCTGTACATCTCATACATTGACATGATTCCACCGTAATTCATCTCATAGGTGTCCTCATTCCATTGAGTCTCTTGTCCGATAAGGTTGACGGAAGCAATCATTGCAAGAAGGTTTCCGTTATCGTCATACCATTCATAAAGCAGAGCTTTGCAAATTGGTATGATTAAGGAAACATCTATAACGGTTCTCATCATAATGGAATCTTTCATGTTGGAACTATCGAATGGAATTCTACAAGCCCCAAGTCCAAGCGCTTCGGTTGTGTATGTAACAGATACGAATGTGTGAGATGTAAAAGTCTCTGTGTATGATGTGGAAATGTCATATGGAAATGGGAATCCCTTGGTGAAATTGTTAGTATAAACCACTGTTCCACCAAAATGATCATCTTCATAAAACCCGAGCGGCACTTCTTTCATTGAATAGTAATCGAACTTTTCAGGCTGATAGTAAATACCGGAAGAAAAACCAAAATTTCCATCATCTTTGACAAAACGGTCAGCAGTGGGAAAATCATCCGCAAAATGAGATATTTCCGGATTTGAGGGCTCCAGTATCTTTCTTTGTGCATAACTTGTATATGGCAAAGATGTAAAATCCCAAGGGCCATTGTTATCGAAATAATCAATTACATGATGGTCCGCCGGCCCTTCATAAGAATAGAAATTGTAATAATTCCCCGGTGTTTTATAGTCATCCATCTCCCATAATGTTATCTCAACATCCGCTTTATAAACCTCAGCCTCAAGAACAATATATGAGGATACGTCGTATGGATAACTGTCGTTTTCATTATCAGTTACCTGGACAAGCACATTGTGTATCCCGGAAGGTGCATGTCTTTCATTGGAAATCAAGTCGTTGTATGTGATGTTGTGGCCATCGCTGTAAACAAAATTCAGTGGTTTAGGATTCCAGAACAGATCATTACTGTAAGCTGTGATATCGCCAATCATGTATGTTAGCTGATAATCGTACATCGAAACCACGATTTCAGCCAAACCGCCACTGGTTGTCATACCATCCTCAATATAACCATCCAAATTAATAACTTCAAGTGAATTGGCTGTGACCGGGAAAGTGACGCCGTCATTTTCATCCCAACTGGCATCGACGCCAATATCAAATTGCAATGCTCCAATCGGCAATTGAATTAAAAATCGCTCGCTTAAAACAGTGTCCGGTGCAAATGGACGCCTGTCAACTCCCTTGTTATAAGCCTTGTAACCATTAACAATGCCAGGTATTCCGGGATTATCCCAGAGTGATGTCATGCCGTCGCGATTCAGTAAAGCATAACTAACGCCTTTGGAACCAAAATATTCATCAGCTTCAAAAATGGCAATCACTCTTAAATCAAAAGCTGTGAAATATGGGTTTGAAATCGGATGTTCAACTTCGACATCCAATTCCACCTGATTTTCTGGCAGCATGTGTATATTTTTTAATCTAAGACAATTTGAACAAGGCCATCCAAGTAAAAACTGTTTGGCGTTTAAGTGCATATTTGCTGTTCTGTTCATTTCAATCGATGCCGTTTCCGTTTCAGGCTCGATTGTCACAGTGTAATATCCCAACTGTTTTCTTTCTGAACTCGTTTGGAGGGAATCATCAGGCAAATCACATGTGAGTGGAGTAACAGAATCCTGATTTGAACATGAAAACAGCACAAATACTGAAACGATAATCGCAATTAACGTGAATACTTACTTCATTTTTAATCCTCCGATATTACTGAGATTGTTAACTTACATTGTTAAATTAGCTGATAGATAATAGCAATTATTTGTGGATACTACAATTAAAGAATCATCACATTGTTCAAATTAATTGGTTCCAGGCATCAATTTACATTTCACTCACAAATCATAAAAAGACGTGATGTGTGGGCGGCACCCTCGAACTAAATCTGTAAACGTAGGGGCGGGTTTTAAACCCGCCCCTACGGAAATAAGTCATCCTCCATTTTAAATTAATTCACTCCTTTCTTCGCAACGGTATATTTAAAATCGCAGGATTAACTATTATTCGATTTCTTCTGCTATAATGAAGTATCTGCTTATTTACTCCCGTGAGAAGGTGTGGATATGAAAAACCTGCGATTATTCCTGAACTTAATTTTAATTTTAGGGATTGTGTTTCTGCTGTTCGGATGCTCGAATGTGAGTAATCCGATTGATGCCGATTCACAGCCAACTATTCCTGATATCAGCAATGATGCCGATTACGGCAATCATCACGCGATGGGGATATATAAGGCGATTATTGATACTGAAAACGAAACATTCAAATTTGAGCCGGTTAACAGGGAACTTTGCGACGGGCTGCATCTGTGGTTGAGCCAGTATTTTTCCAATTTAATCGTGATTGAGGGTTACTCGTTCACCCCTACTTTCTGGGCGGATATTAAACTTCAGCATCCCCTTCCGGGCAGCGGTTTGATTGCATACGACGCAAGGTTAATTGCGGAACTTCAAGCTACACCCGGTGTAAACCTGGCGTACTATCCCAACATGGATATTTTCACCAATAATAAAGTTGTGACAAATCCCGACGGCTACACTAAACTCAAGGACACCGGAATATACAATGGGAACACAAATCCGTTTCTGGCGTATTTCAAGGATGAGCCGTACCGGCAATGGGCATCGACAGGGGTAACCAGCGATACAAGACGCTGGGAGATGGATTTAAGCGGTTTCGGCGGGACGTTCGAGTATTTTTTCATTGTCGAGGTTTCGACCAATTTCCCGAATCCGCCAACTCCAATTACTGACAACTGCCCCGAGTCGATAAATATTCGATGTGAGCAGGAGGGTATTCTTATCGATAACACGCGGCTTGATGTGATTCTCCATGACTGGCAGGGAGAGGATACTATCGGCTCGACAAAAGTCGAGGCTCCCGGTGTTTTTGCGGGTACTGTCGGATTCTCATGGGATGGCCTTGGACCGGGAACATACGATTCCAGATTGCATTGCGAAATTTTCAATGAGTTGCACCCTCCTGCCGGGACATACAACATGATGATTTCCACTCATAATTTCACGTGGGATTTGTATATGTATCAGGAATTTAAACTCTCTGTTGGAGAAAGTCCGTCACCGGAAATCATTGAAACGCTTGATTTGGATGGCAGCGCGCACAGCGTTTTTATATCCGGGGATTACGCATATGTCTGCGACGGCGATTTGCGAATCATTGACATCGCCGACCCATACGACATATCACTTGTCAAAACGGTTACCACACCGGGACAGTCTCGTGAAGTGCATGTTCAGGGCGATTACGCTTATGTCGCGGAATATCCTATGGATGGTGATAACGCGCTGCACATTATAGATATCAATCCCCCACTGTCTGCATATATAGTAAATACTATGAGTATAATGGCGAGTGATGTTTTCGTATCTGGTGATTATGCATACGTCGGTGATTGGGGAACAAAACTTGACGTTATCGATATAAACCCGCCTGAATCCATGCATATTGTGGGTGATGTAGAGGATATAATTGAGATTGAAAATGTCTTTAAGACCGGCTCTTATGCATACGTAACCGATACGATTCCACAATTTCATATCATTAGTGTTTCCAGCCCGACGGGGCCATATATATCTAAAACCATTGATATAACCGGAATTGGGAAAAGCATTCAGGTGGCGAATAATTACGCTTATGTCGCGGACAGCGCCGGTTTGCAGATAATTGATGTTTATCCGACCTATTCCGCAAGTGTTATAAAAACAATCAATTTTGCTGAATATCCCGCTCGTGCCACAGGAGTAGCTTTATATGATGGCTACGCGCTGGTTTCGGATGGCCGTATTGGATTGCATATAATCGATGTTGACCCGATACCATCAGCATTTATTGATGATACAGTCATCACACCGGGATGGGCATACGATGTCGCGCAATCCGGCGGTTTCGCGTATGTCGCGGATGGGAATAATGGGTTGGTTGTTATTAGTTTGTGGTAAACACCAGTGTCCTTTTAGTTGGATTTAATTTGTACCCGGTACGAATTAGTACGGTGATATTTATTTGTATCACTCAGGTTTGAAATATTCCATTTCGAGATATGGCAGCTGGCCGGATGTGCCCTCGCCGGATACTCGTATTCTAATCGCTCCCTGATGCTTTGTGTTAAAGCGTCCTGACCAGATGCTGTCATGGTTTGGTAAATGGTGCAATCCGATTTCCTTTATATCCATAAAACCGGTTGTAACCAGAACATATTGAAGAGTTGGTCTTTCCACCATCGGAAGTTTCTGCTTTACTATTACAATAATCTCATCGGTTACTATTGGGCTTGCGGTTACAGCGAGTATGAAAGCATCGTTTTCAATGTGAGTGCCGCCAATAAGCGCTTTGTGGAAATCGACCAGGCCCCATCCGAATTTGTCATCCCATCCGGGGTCTCCGATATCCCATACCGATGTCTCAATCCTGATTCGGATTTCCTCATTTGTCATTTCAGGAAACTGGCTTTTGATTAATGCCGCAATGCCGCTGACAATCGGAGTGCTGAAACTTGTTCCGCTTATTTTTCCATAATCATAAACATTAGGCTGGAAGATTGAATAATCAGCTGTGTAGGTAGGAGCAGTCGTCCAGATATTGTTACCCATTGCTGTTACACTAACCGCGTCACCGTAATTCGAGAAATCAGACAGTTCAACATTTTCAAGATTTCCCTTTGCCGGATATTTAATAGATGACACGCCACAGACATTTTCATATCCTGCCGGATAGGCAATGAATTGTTCAAGGTCAGGATTGTCGAATTTCCCAAGCAATTTTTCATTACCAACCGCGGCGAACATCACGATTCCAGCATCCCATGCGGCATTGACCGCGTCACGTTCAAGCGATGATTCCTGAAATCCGCCAAGGCTCAGATTTATAATATCAACGCCTCGATTTATCGCCTCATGAATGGCTTCGACCTCATCTGCAACGGTGCAATGTAATTCTATTCCGCCACATGACCTTAGTGGAAGCAATTTTACTTTCCACGATGATCCTGCAACCCCTTCGCCATTGTTTCCAACCGCGCCAATGACACCGCATACCGCAGTGCCATGCCCTGAATCATCCAGATAGCTGTCCCCATCACCGCGGAAATTCATTCCTTCAAGCAGATTGGGTAGAATGTCCGGATGGTTGTAATCTACGCCGGTGTCTATTACGGCGACTGTGACATCATAACTGCCAGTATTTATATTCCATCCAAAAGGAGCGTTTGACAGGATAAGATTAAACTGCTGCGGCCATTTAGGGTCGTTTGGATCAACCTGCGAATACCTGACAAAGTTAGGCTCGGCAATTTGAACAAATTCGCTTTGCATTAGTTCAGAGCAGGCATCAAGGACATCGCCATCTATGTGTAAAAGGTCGTAGCTAAATGGCAGTATGCTGGAATTTCTTACGCTGGCAGTTCTCAGGGGATTTAGATCTTCCAATCCATATCCGTGCTTGAACTTTATAATCACCTGATTTGAAATATAAGCAAAATTCTTGTCTTGTGAGTCGAATTTAACCGATTCACCACCGGGCAATTTCGCGGCGTGTGAATTGGATATGCAAATAAAAAGGAAGGAGGATAATAAAACAATAACGGGAACCAGACCTTTGATGAATCCGGTTTTGAAATTCATTTGCACGAGTTGCTCCTTATCTGATTTAGACAAATATAAACACGGATATTACCACAGATTTTAATAAATTCTATTTGCTAACTTTAACTGACACTATCCTTCAGGATAAGACCTTAAAAATTCTTAGTTGCTCTTACCCTTAAAATAGTCCATTTCCAGTTCCTGAAGACTACCACCATTATATACGCCATTAACATTGAACGTGATATTGCCGGAGAAAAGTGTGTTATATCTTCCTGTCCAAATTGATGGATTTGTTGGAGACTGGATAATGGGAATTATTCCGGTTTGAAGCCCGCCCTGGTCGGTGAAGCTGTATGAAATAATCGGGTCGCCATCAATGGGAACCTTAACCTTGACAATGACAATGACATCATCGTTAAGAATCGGATTTGTGGTTACGCCGAAATTAAAGGCATTGTTGCTTGCATAAGTTGAGCCAATCAGCGCTTTTTGGAAATCGACCAGGCCATATCCGAACTCGTTATCCCATCCCGGGGGACCTATATCAATTACTGAATTTTCAACCCTTGACCGCAATTCCACATTTGTCAGGTTTGGGAAATGGCTTTTGATAATAGCCGCCATTCCGCTGACAAGCGGAGTGCTGAAACTGGTTCCGCTAATAAGGCCATAATCGGCCTTTTGGGTGAAGATAAGATGTTCCACTTCAACGGATGGCGCGGTTGTTACAACATCGCTTCCAACTGCGGTAACTGTGACAGCATCGCCGGAATTGCTGAAATCGGAAAGCACAACAGCGCTTAAGTTACCGTTAGCAGGATAGTCAATGGAAGAAACACCAATAACATTGGCATAACCCGCAGGGTAGTTAA
>JAGGVT010000004.1 GCA_021157815.1 bacterium
ATTGTTCAGGCGTATGAGGAACTGGCGAAAGTCAAGGAACCCAAAGAGGGGGAGGGGATTTTATGTGAAATTAAGAAGCGAATTCCTGTTGGCGCCGGTATGGGGGGAGGGTCATCCAATTGTGCGTCAACACTTATCGCTTTGAACGAGTTGCTGGAAACAGGTTTGAATCATAAGGAATTAATCGAAATCGGCGCGAAACTTGGCAGCGATGTTCCTTTCTTTTTCACAGGCGGGACATGTTTTGTGAAAGGCCGTGGTGAATTACTTGAGATGATTACGCCAATCTCAAACGGAGCGTTTATAATTGTTACGCCATCCGTGAGTGTCAATACAGGCGAAGCTTATGCTATTATGGATGAGGTTCGCGAAAAAAAGGGGATTGAAGTTGGGAACGATATCGATTTTCTTGAGATGCGAAATATGTTCAACCAGTCTATACTTGACAATACCATCGAATCGTTTCTGAATAACGATTTCGAAAGCGTGATTTTCGAGAAATATGATAAAATACGAAAGCTGAAGAATCGGCTTGAACGAATATTCACAGCGACACTCATGACCGGCTCAGGTTCATCGGTGTTTTCATATTTTCAGGATTTCGACAAAGCGTGGGAGGCGCTGGAGCTTTATGAACCACATGAGGACGAGAATGTGTGCATTACTCGTCCCGTGAACGAAGGATATGTGATTAATGGCTGAAAATCATATAAACATACCAGCGTTGATTTTGGCGGGAGGGCCAACTCCGAGCAGTTTGCAGGAGGTTACCGAGGAGAAGGAACGGGCTTTCATTCAACTTGCCGGCAAGCCGATGGTTGCTCATACCGTTGATAATATCCGAAAGAATATGTTTCTTTCATCGTTGACTATAATCGGTAATGTTGACAGACTGAAAGAATTGTTTAAAGAGGACAGTTTCAAGTATCTGGAGGATTCCGGTTCTCTTTTGGATAATCTCATGTTCGGATTGAGAGAACTTGAGCAGCACAGGAGGGTTTTAATTCTGACAGCGGACATACCGCTTATCACCGCTGATATTATCGCATCGACACTTCTGGAGTGTCATAAAACAGATGCGGAGTGCTATTATCCGATTGTAAGCAAAACGATTATCGAGAAGAAATTCCCTGGCGGCAAACGCACATATATCGCTCTGAGGGAGGGGCAGTTTTCAGGCGGCAATATTTTTCTTGTCAGCCCGAAAGCTCTTCTTCGCAACGAGGATGTTTTCAGGCGATTGATTCATGATAGAAAAAACGTTCCCAAACTTGTCGGATTTCTGGGATTTTCATTTCTATTGCGTTTGTTGTTAGGCATGCTGGATATCCCGTTGCTCGAGAAGAAAACATCGCAGATTCTTGGTGTTACAGTTAAAGCAATTGTATCGCCAAATGCGGAAATAGCTGTGGATGTTGACAAGGAAAGCGATTATCTTATTGTCACGCGATTTCTCGAACGTAAAAAGGGAATCGACAATCGTGTGAACAACCGTATTGTTTAGTACCGCATGATGTAACTCATGCGTGGATTTCATCAGAGGTTGGACCGGTCTTTTGGCGGATTACAAAGTCATCGAGAGGATTATAAATCGTCACAGCGCGTTGTTCGGACAGGCAAGTGTAAGTGATGTTTCCGTTTTTGAAACCGCGAGTTTTAACCTCGTTTTCAAGTTTGTATGCTCCGAAAATAAATATGTTCTCAAGGTGATGAAAAAGGGAGCGAAAGACGAATTCACAATCATGCAGGAGGCGGGCAAGCATATTAGTGTTCCCTCGCCGTTGAGCTATGGTGAAATCGACGATGATGAGTATCTCCTGATGACCCGCGCGCCGGGAAAAGAAACGCAGTCGCTGCTTAAATCGATGGACAAAATCAAACGCGCGGGGTTTGTGCATTACTCAGCCGGGATTCTGGCTAAGCTTCATAGATCTACATGCAACATTCATGAATCTGATCATGTTCAATCTACTCGATTGACATCTGTTAATAAACTGGACCGCAGATTGACAAGCCTCGGAATTCCCAATTGGCAGGGATTGTCCACACTGCAGGCAATGGAGCCTGATTCCACCGGCGATATCTGCCTTGTTCATGGACGGTATTTCCCGTCAAATATCATGCTCGATAAATCAGGCATTACAAGCGTAATCGACTGGTCACAATCATTCTGGGGATCGCCGCTGCACGATGTCGGTTACGCGCTTTTCATGATGAATTCACTTGGGCTTGACGCCGCTTTATTCCTCCGAAGCTACCTCGATGAATGGTCAAAGCCTGTCGTGACTGAACTGAACAACGCAAATTCATTAACCGCGCCTGATGAGATTCTATCCTCGCTTCCATACTATGAAACCCTCGCCGCTGTTGAGTTCTACACGATTGGCATAAGGATTCAGCAGGATCCGAAACTGCACGAGATTTTCCATTCACCGCAGTACGCGTGGTCGCTCAAAGCGATAGCTGCCGGTGAGCAGGTGGCGGTGGGGCTTTGTGGGTAGGAGGTCGATGATTGGTGTCTGACACCTTGATAATGCTAGTGTCAAGATGTTTGACAGAATACAGGTTTGGGTTGCTGTTGGTTGATGCTCCCAGTGAAACCACACAATGAAACTTTTTTCAGGAATCGTTTCCCACTCAAAGGTGCGCCTGTTTTTGTCTGATCTCTAATTTGAGTAAGCTCATTGTCGAGCAAATTCTCTATCAGGAAATCGCTCCATGCCTTAGGATCAAATTTACGATTCCACCATTTCATATCAAGGATATTAAATGCATCTGCTCCAGTAACATGTGCCGATGCACTGGACCATTTGTAATCCACTGGTGACTTGACAAGTCCGGCTCTCACGGGATTCTGCTCGACATATCGAAGTGTGGCAACCAGATGCTTGTTATCCATGGGGCAGGAGAAGTAACGTTGCTGCCAGATATGTCCTGAATTGCCATAGATATTGTTAGTTATTGCGGAGTACTGGCTCTGCGTGGATTGAAGCACTGCTGGTATAGTTTTCTTGAGTTTCGGTATTGCTACGAGATGGATATGATTCGACATCAGGCAGTAGCTAAGTATTTTGAGATCATGCTTCACTGAGTATTTCGATAGAAGAGAAAGGTAACGCTTTCGGTCATCATCGCAGAGGAACACTAAGCGTTTATTGTTTCCACGTTGAGTCAAATGATGTGGAGCTCCCGGAATAAGAATTCGTTTGGGTCTAGGCATGATATTACCTCGATTTTAATATTTTTAAATACGAACTGCATAATAGACGGCGCCGATGTGAAAAACGCTGCAAGAATTGGTAAAAAATATGAAAATAAAATTGGCAATTAGTTGGTGTCAGAGCCCTTGAGTCTCCTAATGTAGGGTGTCGGACTCCTTCATATTATTCGCACAATTTTGCTGTGAGGCATGGATAGGGCGGTAGACGAACTTTACCTTATATGGCATTTCAAATTAACTTGGGATATAGGTGTCTGACACCTTGACAATGGTGTTATCAAGGTGTCTGACACCGGTAAAATGACGTTAAAAAAAGCGCAATAAAGTACGCCTTAAATAGACTGAATATTTCATTCAAATTCAAGTATGCCGTATCGTTTTCAATAACCTAATACTTAATCAACGAGTAAATCGGGACATCCAATATCTTTTCGCGGCCGTTCAGGAATTCAAGCTCAATCACAAATGACAATCCGGCGATATGCGCATCCAGCGATTTAATCAATTTAACTGCCGCGGCTGCGGTACCGCCGGTTGCGAGAAGGTCATCGCAGATAATCACATTACTGTGCATATTAAGAGCGTCAGTATGAAGTTCAATCGTGTCAGTGCCATATTCGAGTGAATACTCCTCTGAGGTTGTTTTGCCGGGAAGTTTGCCCGGTTTTCTGATTGGAATGAATCCGACTCCGAGCTCGATTGCCAGAGCGGCCCCAAAAATGAATCCGCGCGATTCAATGCCGACTACATCCGTAATGCCCATATCCCAGTATGGTTCAGACAGTTGCGCGATTGATTCCTCAAACGCTGTGGCGTTTTTTAAAAGCGGTGTGATATCCTTGAAAATAATTCCCTCTTTGGGGAAATTCGGAATGTCGCGTATAAATTGTGCCAGATCCATTTGGTAACCTCAGTTCGATGATGAAATAAAAAAAACGCTTCCTTGATGAATTTGGAAAGCGTACTAGATTTAAGCACCTATTTCAAGTTGCCTTTGGTTCAGATTGTTGGCGGCTGATTGAAGAAAGGTAATAAAGCAGGCTTGATGATATGATATAAACACATCAGCCGTAACCCGAACCAGGAATCAGTTATTGTAGTGAAGCAGCCTTGGGTCGATCTTCGATTTAGTCGGTTCTCCAAGGTGTGCAAGGGCATCGACAAGATCAAGGGTTGCCTGGACAATTCGCTCCGCTCTGGCATGATCAATTTCCTCGGGATGCCCCTCCTGCTCATTTTCCCAGTATTTCTTGATTTTGCTCAGATGATTGGCGTATTTCTTATCGATGACTCCCTTGTCAATCACCTCTCGGCGGTAATTCGAGGCGACAGTCTGATGGGTTGAAACGGTATGTCCCATCTTCTTCAAAGCTCCGCGTGCCGCCATGAACATAACATTATACGCATCAACGATAATGTTATCCCAGTCGCCCTCCTTGACCTGATGCTGCATACCACGAGCCTTGATGCGCGCTTTGCGTATCATGCCATCAGGATCATGCATTCCTTCATGCATTTCACACCTCTGTTCCAATTGTAATACTATCTAAAACAGGCTTAAAACCTATGAAACATAGAAAAGCATGCACAAACAATGATGAATCGATGAAAGAAATGAAGTTATTAATCATTTTCATTATATATCATTTAAATGGATTTGGAAAGTTATTTTTCCATCTCCGGTTATTTATTTAGACGTTGCCCTGGGGGTTTTGGTTTCATTATTATTGAAAAATTAACATGTTAAACCGGACAGTAGTGAAATTCATCCCAAATTAACTACTTTGATTAAATTTGTAAAAGAACGGTAAATGCAGTCTGGACGATACTATTTTGATTGTAAATTTCTTTCAGGAGCTATCGCTAGTGAGTGAAACTTCAAATCAGAAAAAATTCTGTGTTACCAGATGGAAGCAGCTGATCTTTCCCAAGGAATTGATTATTGATGAAAGCAGCGTTCTAACACGGAAGCGGAAATTTCCGGCGTTCTGGATTATCCAGGAGGAGTCGATACCTCTCAGGAGTGTCGCGTCGGTTCAAATCTACCGTGGATTGTTTTTCAGCTCATTGCTGATAGAGAATTCCGGTGGTCCGTATCCAATTCAAATCGAAGGGATTCCAAACAGGCTGGCTTCTGAAATAAGGCGGCTTATCGAGGGCTTCAATCCATCGGATGCAGCAGAAATTCCCCAAACAGATAAGCCCGATAAGTTTGAGGAATCACTTCCGAAGGTTGAGCCGAAAAAATCAAGACGTCCCATTTTCAATCCGTTCAAGAACATAAAACTTAAAAGAGAAAAGAAATACATGCAGTTCGATGACTTGGAGGATGATTTGTGGGGTGATTTGTCCGCTGGTAGTGAGTTTGATCCTGTGATTGATAATGAACTCAGCGAAGACCCGATTCCGGAAGCGGATGTCCTGTACAGGATGCAGGAAGAGGAACAAAGTGAAACGTCTCATCTGCCATCAATTGATGAGGCGCTTGATGAATACGAAAAAAGAAAATCAGCATCGCCGGGATGGATGGAAGACATTGTAACGCCTCCTGCGCATAGTTCTAAAAAGTAATGCATATGATTTCAGTGTGAAATTGAAATCCAGGTAGTTTTTATAAAAGTAACATCAGCTTCTTTGAGCGAACCCTAACCGGTTCGCTCCCTGTTCTTTAGGGGCTAAATCCCGTCAGCGTAGTCGTCATCAGGAAGCTGCCACGGATCGATGGATATATCCTCACTATCGCGGCCACGGCATCCGCAGTCCTCATCGACATAACTTTGCCCGGTATCATCCTCATCATTCGACCAGTCAGATGAGAACATGCTGTCCAGGTCGGCATCGGAAATATAACCAAGCCCAATAAGAGTATCAACAAGCTTCTTATCTTCTTCATCACCCAGCTTGATATATTCATCGAATGGAATCCGTTTGAAATTGCGCTTTCTCTCAAGGGATGACATCATTTCCTCAAGAATACCGATTAGTTCATCCCTTTTTTCAGGATATTCATCGACCATGTTGATACACTCACCCGGGTCGTTGCGGATGTCGTAAAGGTGAAATTCATCACAGTTGTAGCGGAAGAATCTGTCGCCCCTGTTAAGTCCCCACACGAGTTTCCAGTCTCCGACTCTAATCGCTCTTGAATAGACGAAAATTTGGCTAAGGACAGGTTCCTTCCATGTCGGCACAACCTCTGGATCCAACTCAATCAGTGGCTTGAGCGACCGGCCATACATGAAGCTGTTTCCCTTATGGCGGAAAACGGACGGCATCTTAAGGCCTGCGTAATCAATCAAAGTAGGCATTAAATCTATGCTTTCGACATTCCAGCCTATTTCCCTAACGCCGTTGGTTGTGTATTTATCATTTATATCTCTGGCAAGATATCCCATGCTTTCAAGTGTTGTGGTGATGTCATCAGGCTGCCTCCCCCAGACGGAAGGTGGTATGAACAAAACAAACGGAACACGGATTTCATCATCGTTCAGAAAATAGTTATGTCCAAAATAACCGCGCTCGTATAATCCTTCTCCGTGGTCTCCAATTAATGCGATTATTGTGTTATCCAGAATATCGAGTTCCTTTAGTTGAGCCATGACATCGCCGAATGCCTCATCGACATGTTTTATTTCCTCGCGGTAGAGATTACGAATGTAGGAAACATCATCATCTGTGAGCTCCTCGCTGCTTATTTTCTCGTTTATAAAGTAGCGGCTTCCGAAAAGGCAGGTGAGAGATTTAACGCTGGCGGACATCAAGCTGGTCTCGACATTGCCCATCTGCTGCGCTCTTGGAATATCAGCCATGGATGGCGGGAGATAGGGGGCATGAAGATCAAAATAATGCAGCCACGCGAACCATCTGCGCCCCTGGTTTTTTTTCATCCATCGTAGGAAGTGGGAATTTGTCAGTTTCGCGTTGGAATTAATAGGCATTTCAGGTTGCGCAATCTCATATCCGCAAACCGTTTCCAGAAATCGAACCGGCGCGATATAACTGTATATTGTGGTTTGTAAATCATCGGATATCTGTCGATTTGCGAAATAATCGAATCCCTGGTTGAAATTATTCAGGGATGTTACACAAAACGCGCTGGGGAAACCGCCTGTTACATATCCCTTGTTCTTAAAATATTCGGAGATTGTTTTAACTCTGAAAGGCAGTTTGGATTCATTCGAGTATGCCTTGTGATACTGCGGATACGCGCCGGTGAAAATTGACCCGTGCGATGGCGTTGTAAGGGGCGTGGACACATAAGCGTTTGTAAACAAAACCGATTCATCAACAAATTGCGCAATCCTAGGAGCGACAAGGTCGGGGGAGCCGTACCCCGGAAAGTAATTTATATTTGCCGTATCGAGTGTTATCAGCAGGATATTCGGTTTGTCTTTCAGGTGGCGTTTCGCTGATGTTACTCGCGATGAACTGAACGCAATCGACAGAAGGAACAATCCGATGCCGATTAACAGTAAATTTCTTAATTTAAACGGGGCAACCACTCGTTCTTTTGAACGTTTGGCAACAGGATAGAAAATCGCGCCCGTTATCACAAAACTCAGGATTAATCCAATTATGATATACAGCCAAGCAGCGTTATCGAGTCCTGACGATGATTTAAACGCGAGCGCGACCCGGTTCGTTATCAGAATGAACACTACAATCGCGATATTCATTGCGAAATTCCAGTTGGCGAATCCGAATCCGAATCCAATTTTCTTTGTGCTTTTCAGGATGATTTGATAGAACGGATATGTCAGCAGGCCGACTATGAATCCAAGTATCGCAAGCGGAATGTAAATCAACAGCGGCATGATATAAGCGAGCAGGCTGAGTTTATGCAGTCCGAAATACCAGTACCACTTGTAGAACGGCAGTTCAACTATATATAGGAACAGCCATGGAACCAAAATGAATAAAAGCCCCTTGATTATTTTCATTGTTTTCTGAGGATCTTTCATTTCGATTCTCCCTGAAGGTTACGGATTATTCCCTCAACGTTTCTCGCCTGAGCGATATTCGGATTTATCTGAAGCACTCTTTTAAAATGAAACAGAGCCTCCTCGGGTTGATTCAGGTTGTTCATGTATATCAATCCAAGGTTGTAGTGAGTGTTAATGTGGTCAGGATTCAATTTAAGCACATCATTGAACATTTTAACAGAATTTTTAAAATCACCCTGCATTGATAATACGTTCGCGAGATTAACCAACGCTTGAAGGTAATTGGGGCGGAAGTAAAGCGCACTCTTGTATGCTTTCCCCGCGGAGTCAAGGTCGTTTAGCTTCACGTACGCGTTGCCGAGATTGTAGTACGCAAGGTCGGGGAATCTTGATATCTGTGTCGCCTCGGTGAATATCTCTATTCCCTTTTTAATATTCCCTTCTTCGATTTCAAGTATTCCCAGGTTATTCAAAGCCTCGTAGTAATTTGCCTTTAGTTCAATCGCTTTTTCATAATGCTCACGCGCTTTTTCAATTTGATTGAAAGCCTTGTATGTTACCCCGATATTAAATTGCAAAACCGCGTCTTCGGAATCAATCAGTTCAGCCTTGTGGAATGTTTCCAAAGCTCTTGAGTAATCGCCCTGAATCAGATAGAGATGTCCCAGATTCACAAGGGCATAGACACTCTTTTTATCAATCTTAAGCGCATCCTGATAGAGCGATTCAGCCTCAGAGAACATAGCAAGCGCTTGAGCCTGCAGCCTGTCAGTTTCCTCTCTGGTCTTGATTTGATCGGAGTTTTTAAGAATATATTCCGCTTTTTGCTCCAGAAGGAATCCGAGATTAACTTTTGGCCGCGTTTTGGATGGCGACTTCGCGACAACGTCCTTCCAGAATACAAGTTCATCAGCCCAGACAGCGTTGCGGTCAATTGTCCATGAAATGCATACAACAGTTGTGACAATAAGAATAATCGAGATTATCCCACTGAACGCTATTGACGGTTTTACGGTTTTCATGTCCCTGGTCAGATATCTGAACAGTGCGAATATGCTGTACACTAAAAGAAGAATCGCGCCCCATCCGGGAAGGTAAAACCTGTGTTCATACACCATTTCAAGCCCGATGAACGATGACTCAATAATCAGCTGCCCGAAATACCACAGAATGAGAAACGGAATAAACCTGTCCTTTTTTAGATACTTAATTGATGTGATTACTGCTGCAAACCATGCGATTATCGCGAAGTATGTTGAAACCGGTGATATTACAGATGTCGATTTAACAATTTCAACATCCAGATTCAATCTCGATGGGTGAGCGTATATCATCAGTAGAAGATAATTCCATACTACTCTGAACTGTGTGAGAACTCTCTCCCAGACTGTGAAATCACGCTCCTCGTATGTAACAAGGATTTTATCCCACAGCACCGGACTGATGAGAACAAGGAATCCGGCGACAAATCCCCATCCGACAATCGAGCGTTTTTTGAATGATTCATCGTTGCCGCTGATAAATAAATAATCGTAGAACCAGCAGAAAAAGGGAAGCGTGATCGTGTTTTCCTTTGTGGTGAGTGCGATAAGCCCTGCTGGAATCGCCAGAAGCAGATTTATATCGCCATCCTGGCGTTTGATTAATCCTTTTTTATTCAGGAGCATGATGATCGGAACACCAATTACAAGCACAATCGCGAAACACAAAAGCGCGTACTGCCCATCCGACGGCTGATTGAAAACATTCCGCCACACATAAAACAGCGCGTACCAGATAAAGCCGATCCAGACCAGAAGCGGAAAATTTCCTAAAAACGGGATGGTTTTCTTTTTCTCGGATGCCCGATGCTTAATGTAAAGATAGAGAGCCAGCAGATACCAGAAAGCTGCAGCGCCCGCCATGCGTTGGACAATATATGTAACAGTCTGCGTCTGAATCGGATTGAGCGCGAAAAACACAGCAGTCGTAAATGCCAGCCAGAATCTTGTGCTCTCCGCCCAATCACCGCGAGCGCGTTTCAGAAGATCGAAACTCAGAAGGAAAATTAAATACGATGTCAGAACGTGCAGAATGATGTTTACAATATGCCATAGCATGGGGTCGAGTCCGCTGCCGAATATCGCATTGGCAAAATAATAATTCAGCGCGAATCCAAGATATGATGACTGCCTTAGAACTCCACTGAGCTGTCCATTAAGTGTCCCCGCCAGTTCCGATGGGCTTAAATCGACAATCTGAATCCATGAATTGTCAACTATGTTGGTTTTATCATCGAAGTGCCACGGCACATAAAGCGAACTGAAGTACGCAATGCTAATCAGTATTGCAAGCAGAACGAAAACAAGGAGCGGACCGTATGGCGGTTTATGTATTTGCTGTTTTTCCAATGTTAGTGTCCGCATGAATGATAGCACACAACAAACAGACTTAATCCCAAATTATTTATACTCGTAGCGCTGGCGTCCCGGGGCTGTTGAAAAAGCTTATTTCTACCGTAACCCGGTCATACCGTCCCGAATAAAATCAACAATTATCTATTAAGTGAATCAGGCATGCCGGGGTTTCGCATATCTACCCACCTCCCCGGCATGCCTGATTTACATTATATAAAATTGTCAACTGTGCACGGGACGGCATGACCGGGTTAAGGTTCATCGTTTTTTATCTGCCTTTTTCAACAGCCCCGAGACGCCAGCGCTGCGAATAATCACATTTAAGGATTTTAATTCAATCATTCTGTTTGGTATTAACCGCCGTATTTAGTAAAATAACTGACTTACGAAAGCCATCTAATAAAACTATGTTCGAAAAACTATCAGATAAAATTCAAAATGTATTCGACCGCCTTCGCGGCAAGGGGCGTTTGAACGAAAAGGCTGTGGAGGAGGGCCTTCGTGAAATACGAATGGCGCTTCTGGAAGCTGATGTCAACTACAAGGTTGCGAAGGATTTCATCGCAAGGGTAAAGGAAAAATCGGTTGGTGAGGAGATTCTGAAAAGCCTTACCGCCGGACAGCAGATTGTCAGGATTGTCCGTGATGAACTGACTGAACTGCTCGGCGGTGAAACGGTCGAGATTGAACTTGAGCGCAATCGGCTGAATGAAATCCTGCTTATTGGATTGCAGGGCTGCGGCAAGACCACAATGGCAGCGAAAATGGGCATGAAATATCGCGAGGATGGCTGGCGGCCGTTGCTTGTCGCTCTGGATATCTATCGCCCGGCAGCAGTCGAGCAATTGCAGAAAACCGGAGCGCAGGCGAATGTTCCTGTATTTGCGCCTGAATCCGGCGAAAAGCCTATGGCGATTCTCTCTCGCGCGCATGAATACGCTCTTGAGAACAATATAGATATTCTAATCGCTGACACCGCGGGCCGGCTGACAATCGATGATGAAATGATGGCTGAGGTGGAGGAATTAACTCAGGCGATTGATTTCGATGAAGTTTTACTTGTTGTCGATGCCATGACCGGACAGGAGGCTGTTACAGTCGCGGAGACTTTCAACAGCCGTATTGGAATCAGCGGATGCATCATGACCAAACTCGATGGCGATGCACGAGGCGGCGCGGCGTTGAGTGTACGCTCGGTTACCGGTGTTCCAATCAAACTAATCGGTACCGGTGAGGGGTTGCAGGGAGTCGAGGTTTTTTATCCTGAGCGAATGTCCGGGCGAATTATAGGCATGGGTGATGTCCTCTCACTTATCGAAAAAGTCGAGCAGGAAATCGACCAGGAGGAAGCTCTCAGGCTGGAGAAGAAAATCCATGACCAGACATTTGATTTCGAGGATTTTCTCGGGCAGCTTCGACAACTGAAGAAAATGGGACCGCTTGAAAACATTGTCAAGATGATTCCCGGAATGCAGCGAATGGTTGGCAGCCAATTGGAAAATCTCGAGGGAAATGAACTTTCAAGAGTCGAGGCAATCATATGTTCCATGACGGCAAAGGAGCGCCATCAGCCGGATATAATCAACTCGTCTCGGAAGAATAGAATCGCAAGAGGCAGCGGCACTAAAATATCCGAGGTGAACGCGATACTCAAACAGTTCAAGCAGGCGCGTAAAATGATGAAAAAAATGGGGAAGATGTCGAAGCAATTATCCAAAAAGGGAATTAACCCATCCGAGGGGCTTCCTTTTGATCTATAATACATCAATATGCTGATTCGAATTATCATATCAATTTCATTGCTGGCGTTTCTTTCCATCGGATGCGCGTGGGAGAATATCGACCAGGATGTAGCCGATGTTGACCGGATCTGGGAACTTCGAATGGTGATGGAGGGCGCTGTTGATGACTACTCCTATTACATCATCGTGTTCAACTTTTCCGGCGACGTCAACCAGAAACCGCTTGCGGCACTGGATGGCGAGGAGCGCGGACGGTTCTGGGAGGTCTATTACATGCGCGGCAAACCGGGAGACCGTCCCGAGATGGCGCCTGAACCTCTTGATTTCTACAAGGGATTCGGAGGGAGTGGGCAAACAATCGGTGCGCTGCCGTACGAAACGGATGACAAAAAACGCCGCGATGACCCAACCAAACCGGCTACGGAAACAAATCCGCTCGACAGGCTTCCCGACTTGTTCAGGGAAAAAATAGAATATGTCGATGCCCGTGTCATATCATCGCCTATTATTGATGGCGGTCCATCTATTCCCAACAATACAATTTATCTGAAATTCAACTGGCGAGGATTCCCTGAATTTCCATCAACGGTGAATATCAACATGATGGTTACAAGCCTTGGTGTGGATGAGCTGTCATATGACCCCGAATGGGACATTGAGGCAATAGTCTGGGATTCATTCGCGTATAACGGAGTCAGCATCCCGATTAATGACCGCGAGGAATTCCGCGAATCGGAATTTTTGGTCGAGGTCCCCGCTGCGGATCAGATAGTCTATGGACGGCTTCCCTCACAAAACATCGTTGATTGGTCGTTAAAGATTTTGGAATAGGTTAAAAATGTTAGCAGGTTAGTAAGTTAGTAAGTTAGTAGGTTAGTAAGTTAGCAGGTTAGTAAGTTAGCAGGTTAGTAGGTTAGTA
>JAGGVT010000143.1 GCA_021157815.1 bacterium
CAATGAGCTGTCATTCTTGCGAAAGCCCGGAATGACAATGAGCTGTCATTCTTGCGAAAGATCGGAATGGTTATAACTTGTCATTCCGGGCTTGACCCGGAATCCATCCTTTTTCACAGACCGTAATTGAGCAAATGAACGAAAAGCAAAAACATAACAAGCATCCAGACTGGGTGAAAGTGCGATACAGGCCATCGAAAACGATCGATGAAGTCGAGGATTTCCTGAGGAAATATAACGTTCATACGGTCTGCTCATCCGCGCTTTGCCCCAACAGGGGGGTGTGTTTCAATGAAAAAGCGATGACGTTTCTTATCCTTGGCCCTCGATGCACCCGGCATTGCAGTTTCTGCGCCGTGGATAAATCCAAACGTGAGCCGTACATGGAATTTGAAAGAGACGCCCAGGCTATTTTTAAAGCGGTTGAGAAATTCAATTTGCGGTATGTCACACTGACCTCACCTACTCGCGATGACCTTCCCGATGGCGGGGCATCTGTGTATGCGGATTTAATCCGGCGTTTGAAAAGCCTTCCCAATCCCCCTCTGGTAGAGGCGTTGATTCCTGATTTCGATGGCAATTGGGATGCCCTGAATCTGGTTATAGATTCCATGCCGGATGTTTTAGCACACAATTTGGAAACAGTATCACGATTATATTATAGGGTCAAAAAAGGCGCGGATTGGAATCGCTCACTTGAGGTTTTGAAAATAACATCGAGTAGCGGAAAGACAATAACAAAATCGGCGTTTATCGTGGGACTTGGTGAAACGTTGCCTGAACTGTCCGACGCTTTAACTGAAGCGCGAAAAGCGGGTTGTGAGATAATGGTCGTGGGACAGTATTTAAGGCCAACGAAGACACAGATGCCGGTTGACAGATATGTTACGCCTGATGAATTCAAATTGATTGAGCAGGCCGGCAGGCAAACAGGATTCAAGGTTATGCTCGCCGCGCCAACATACAGAAGTTCGTTTAAAGCCGAGGAAGCATATAATTTGGCAGTTAAGAAAACTATTTAGTCTTTAATAAATAATCATAATGCAGGTAGAAGAATGAAAAAAGTAACGTTTGATATATTAATCCCAAGAATCAGCGATGAGACAATCGACTGCCAAATAGCGCGATGGCTTAAGGATGTGGATGATTATGTCTATGAGGGCGATATAATCGTTGAGTTGGAAACGGAAAAAACCACCATTGAAATTGAATCGCCCACCGATGGAATACTCGAAGGGATCTACGTTTTCGAGGGCGAGGAGGTTATCGAGGGTGAGAGAATCGGAATTATCAACACGGATGAATCCTGGACCGATGATGAAGATATTCTCTCTGGCAATGATTCGGATGATGAGCTTGAATACGCCCCTGGTAGCACTAACGATGATGATGACGAGATGATGATGGATGAAATTGATGATATGGATGAGGAAAATATTCGGACATCGGCATCAGTTGTTAATGTCGATGATGATACGGGTTAGGGATTAGTAGATGGTTTATGAGCCTGTCGGAAAAGGTTGTTTTATATCTCATCCCCCCCTTAATCCCCTCGCGAGCAGGGGGAGAATTTTTTGCATTTGTAAACAACATATCTGATCTATATACTTACGATGGGGAGAAACAATACTCTCCCTCCCCGCTCGCATGAAGGGGTGGGGGCTTCTTGTTTGCGATGCCTTTTCCGACAAGCTCTTAAATCCCACGCTATTCCACATGGATTTTGTTTCCATTTTAAAACTATTAGCAATATTGCGTTATCTTCAATGTAGTAATACAATTTCATACGGAGGCGTGTCCGAGTGGTTGAAGGAGATGGTCTTGAAAACCATTGGGCTCGTTAGGGTCCCGGGGGTTCGAATCCCTCCGCCTCCGCCAGTTTGCTTTTTCATCTGCACTCAATTAAATGGCAATGTTTAAATTCAGGATTTGCTGAATAATAGAAAGAACTATGAAAAAATCTGCAAATGAGCAGGTTCAAAATTTTCTCGAATCGATCCTGACGTTTGATGATGAGAAATACAATATCCTGCAAAATTTGCGTAAAATCGTATTTCGCAATCACCCAAATACAGATGAACGAATTATGTATGGTAGAATTATGTTCTCACTTAATGAGGTCAATGGGATTAAAATGAAAGACCCTAAAAAACATCTGGAAGGAACTGGAAAAGACCACCGCCATTTGAAGATTAGATCTTTAGCTGATATTAAAGACAAAGAAGTGGATTTCTTTGTTAAACAAACAGTATAAGCATAAGAGAACAACGATTGCACGCGCATTTGTGAAATTCCATTCTTCCTTTCACTTATAAAAGCAATCTGAATATATTTGTCTCCCTTTTATTTTTTATTTTAAAAAACCTCCTCAACCAACTTTTTAAAACTATCTGCTTCCATCAATTGGCTTTTATCAAGGATCGCAGCTATTTTCCCTTCTCTGACAACCACACACCTTTCAGCAATTCGTCTTGTCTGTCCCAGCCTGTGTGATACAGCAACAATTGTGTATTTCCTTTTTAACTGCATCAGTAAATCTTCGATACGCTTTGATGCCTTGAAGTCAAGCGATGCTGTTGGCTCATCAAGCAGGAGAGCGTCAGGTTCAAGAACAATTGCTCGTGCAAGGCATAATCGCTGCTGTTGCCCACCTGAAAGTTTTGCGGCACTATCGTTAAGACGATCTTTCACCTCGTCAAATAACAGAACATCCTTCAACGCTTTTTTCATCTTCTCTTCAATTTCATTTTTTTTGCTTCCTCTTGTCAAACTCATTGGTAAAGCGAAATTCTTTCTTATTGAAACCGGTAATACATTCGGAGTCTGGAACACCATACCCATTCGACGGCGCAATTCAGAAGGTTCAATCGAGTTTCGATAAATATCCACCATCTCATTTCCAATATTCATCAGTATTTCGCCGGAGAAATAGTATTCGGGGAAGCACTCATTCAACCTGTTCATGCTTCTCAGCAAAGTTGTTTTGCCTGATCCGGAATGGCCTACAATCACTGTAATCTCGCCAGGAAAAATTTCCAGGTTGATATTATCCAGGATTTTTCTTCCAGAGAATCCAGCTGAAAAGCCATTTATTTTGATTACCGGTTCCATTTAACCTCCAGTTTACGCTGAACGAGTGTGGCAACCAGGAACAATCCAGCTGTCATAATAAGCAAAATCAGTGCGCATCCGTAACCCATTTCAAGCTCACTGATATCCCGGTATTCAGAGGTCAATATATAAATCTTGAATGGAAGAGCCTCGAATTTATCGCCAAGCCCGCCCGGCAATCCTGCTCTGGAAACAGCTCCTGTGAGCATTATAACAGCTGTATCCTCTGCTGCCCGACCCATTGCCAGTATCATGCCACTAAGTATTCCACGTGATGCCTGCGGAAGAAGGATATACAAAAGATTCTGGGTTTCTGTCAAGCCCAATCCTGGTCCAATAAGCCTTGTTTCCTGCGGGATACTGCTGAGCGCATTTTGTGTTGTACGGATTACGTATGGCAATATCAGAAGCGCAATACAGATTGAGGCAAGAAACAGGCATGTGTTCGCATCAGGTAAAAGGGTTTTTCTCAGAAACAGGATAAGCGCGAATCCCCATAAACCCATAACTATAGATGGCACTCCTGCAAGCATGTCAACCACGGTTCCCATTAAGGAAGCCCATCTTTTGGATGCGAACTCAGCAAGGTATATCGCAGTGGCGATTCCAATCGGCATTGCGATAATTGTTGAGAACAAAACAAGTGTGAGGGTACCCACAACAGCAGGCCATATTCCATGAAAAACAGGAGTTTTACCGGTGACAGCATCAAACCAGGAAACTTCTCCGAATAATAATGCTCCTGACATGGTTCTTCCAGCTTTCCAGATTAGGTATCCCACAATTATTCCAATCACCAGCAATAAGCATAGTGACAAAATCCAGGATAGCACGGATAGAAATCTATAACGCAATCTATGCAATATCCACACCTTTATCCTGCCGTTGGTTCAGATATCCAACCCCGATACTCATCAGCGCTGTGGTCAAAAGAAGAATTAATCCGCAGGCAAAGACGGAATGATATGCTGCTGATGTACTATCAACCGCAACCACAAGCGCAATATGAGCTGTCAATGCTCGAATTGAATCAAGGACAGTATGGGGTACTTGTGGCGCATTCCCAGTAAGCATAAGAGCAATCATTGTATCTCCCGCAGCTCTGGCAAATCCGAGAACAAAGGCAATCTTTAGGTTTTTACGTGAAATAGGCAAAACTACACCAAAAACCTCCTGTTCCGGGATTATTCCAAGGGCAGCGCATGTAAGGCTGATCGATTTACGGTAACCAATCCATGTTGCATTTATAAGGAGTACGATTGTCGGCAGGATAAGAATAACCAGCATGATAGTTGCCGCAAGCAGTGAAAATCCTGATCCGTATTTAAAGAAATCCCTGATTAGTGAAGGCAGAACCATAGCTGAGACAAAAGCATAGACAATAGTGGGAATGCTTGTCATGAAATGGATTACGGCATTTACAATCCTCGCCAATAGTCCCGGCGCTAGATTATAGATGAATGCACTGACAGATATCCCGATTGGAAAAGCAATCACCGTTGCCAGTACTGACAGGCATATACTGCCAACGATTACAGGTAGAATTCCATATTCCCCCTGGAAAGGCTGCCAATGCCAGCTAAATACCTCCTGCAAACCTTTAAGTGAAAACACCGGGCTTGCAAAATACAGCAGGAATACAAGAATAGCAAAAATCGCCAGAATCGAAACCGATGCGGCAATCTTAAAAATATTCTTAAGGACTTTTTCCGAAAGATGCCTATCTTTTGATGTATTCGCCATTAAAGGGGAATATATCCACAGGACTCAATGATGTCATGGCAATAATCGCTCTGAATATAATCGATAAAAGCTTTCACAAGACCATCTGGTTCACCTTTGGTATTCATGAAAAGAAACCTTGTGACAGGATATTCACCGGTTTTGGCTTTCTCCTGCGATGGTTCAACGCCATCCAGAATAATACTTTTTATCGTACTGTCCAAGTGTCCAATTCCAACATATCCTATCGCATTAGGATCATTGGAAACTGATGTTCTCATCGCACCATTTGATGCCACTATGTTTACCTTTTCAGCAACGTCACCTTTGTTAAGCGCTTTTTTCCAGAATGTTGACCGGGTACCGCTGGCTTCATCACGCCCATACAGATTGATAGATGCGTCATTCCCGCCAACATCCTTCCAGTTGGTTATTATACCAGCGAAAATATCCTGTAATTGCTTAGAGGTCAGCTCGGATACGGAATTATCAGGATGCACACAAGCGGTGACACCATCAACGCAGAATGGGAATGATTTTAATCCGTACTTCTCGATCTCCTCATCACTTAGTGAACGTCCAGTATTTCCAATCTGAACAAGCTCTTCACCGACTTTCTGAACACCAACACCGGACCCACCACCTGTAATAGTGATTTTGATCTTCGAGTTAGCTTTCATTATTCTCTCAGCCGCTTTTTCCATGACTGTAATATGAGCAGTTCCACCTGCTATATCAATTGTTCCCTCCAATCCGGCAAATTGTTCCAATCCTGTCTGTTCGAGGATTTTATCCGCTCCAGATTCATTAGATGTGGAATTCTGTGTTTTCTTGTCCGGTTTATCAACAGATGCACCAGCACATGATGAAACAATGAGGATAAGTCCAAAAATTACTAACATAAAAAATATATTCCTTTTCATAATCTAACTCCTGGAATATTAATCGAAAATTTTATAAAAAATTACAATACTTACTATAACTTATAGTTTCAGAATATGTCAACTATATAATTATATGATTTTTCCGATACAAATCAATGGATGTATAGGAATATCCAATAACCTTAAAGATCGATAAAAGATAGCTAATTGGTGAAAACAGGCTTTTTCCACAGCCCCTGGAGTCCAGCACTCTTAGAGGTAACGTCTTCTCGTGCGACAAGAGACCGGTTTAATCCTGAGCGTTCGAAAGGCGTTACCAAGAGGGCAAATAATATTTTTCCATTTACAATACAATCATTAATAGCATTTTAGGAATTATCTCCTGTTTGAGATTTGCGCATATCTAACCTATAATCAATTTTTCCCGATATGATTGCCATTATTGCCAATCATATGGAAACTAATATTGGTGGGTTCTGATATAAACATACCGGATAAAAAAGAATCGAAACCGATTGCTCCATATTCACGGTCATTTCAGGATAAGGTTCGCGACCTGACCCTTAAAACGTTTCTCCTGATAATAATCGCGATTGTAACCAAGTTTTTCGGTCTTATTCGACTCGGTGTAACATCAGCGACATTTGGCGCTAATGCTTACACGGACATGTTTTTTGGTATCTTTGGTTCGACAATCGTGTTTTTCGAGATACTGCCGGTGGTTTTCAATCAGGCACTGGTTCCGCGGTATGTGGATATATTAATCAAGGGAGATCGAAAGGCGTTCAATCGCGCGGTCAGCACATCAATCAATTACGTTCTAATCATATCGTTTTTCCTATTTGTTTTATGTTCATATTACGCCGCCCCAATCCGGGAGGTTTTCTTCCATTTCCCCGCCGATGTTGGCCATGACAAGATTACATACGCTAACTGGCTTTTCCGCCTTGCTTTCGTTATTCTGTTTTTGAATGTTTTCATCGGAAGTTTCACGGCGATACTCTACGCCAACGATCAGGTTATTTCGCCATCAGTCCTTAATTTCATAAACGGAATCAATGTGCTAATCTGCATCCTCCTTTTCCACAGCCAACTGGGAATTTTCTCAATGGTTCTCGGATATGCGACCGGTGGAGTTTGCCAGATTTTATATCTTGCTTATTTTGTATATCGTACGGGATTCAGATGGAATCCGTTTGAATTATTTTCACCGGGGATGTTCAGCGGCTATGTCCGCCCCATTGCGCCGGCGTATGTCGCGATGGTTGTCGCGCAGATGAACATTGTAATCGACCGCAGTTTCACAAGCCGCCTGGGGCAGGATGGCATGGTTTCATGCCTTCAATATGCCGGACAGATGATTCTAATTATCCTGATTTTCTCGACCGCCTTTTCAAACGCGATTCTGCCAAAGTTAAGTTCCCTGAAATCAATGAATCACATCGACGAATATAAAACACTTCTTGTCAGGGGAATACTGGTTGTTTTATTTTTAATACTGCCAATCGCAATCGCTGCTATGCTCACCGCTAGGCCAATCGCGACTCTGATTCTGTTTCATGGTAAATTCGCGCAGGTTCCTGAAAATCTATACACAACCTTCTACATATTCAGGATTCAAATTATCTGGTCGCTGTTTTTCCTGATAAACACTCAATTTTTCAATGTGTTCTACACACACAAGGATTTCAACATGCCATTGGCAATTTCAAGCGCCAACGTTTTTGCGAATGTGGTTTTCAATATTCTGTTTACCGGACTGACATTCGGGCTGGCGCTTCCGTATCTATACAAGTGGGGAGTAATAGGAATTATGGCGTCAACCGCAGTGGGAATCGTCATCAGCGTAATTCTTTCGATTTTCCTTCTTCGCAGTAAAATCGGCAATGTGATTGACCTGTTTGTAATCAAACATATAACCAAGCTGGGAATAGCATCATTTTTCGCCCTGGGTGTCGGCTACCTGCTGAATCGATATGTCTTTTTCTCACAGTACAAAGGCGCGATTTCAGTTGGCGTGGCTTTTTCAACGCTGCAGGTCATTTCAGTGGGGATAGTAACATGCATCGCCTTTGTAGTTGCATCGTATTTTGTGAATCGAGATACGCTGGGTTTTGTTGTTTCAATGGTACGTGAATTCATCTCCAGAAAAAAGACCACATGATTTTTAGATTGAATTATGTTAAGGATAAACCAAAGGGTGGTCTATGGATTTTATTTTATCGTGATAAGATATATTTATACGGATTGAATCTGATTTAATCACAAAGCGTGATTTTTGACGATGTTAAATAATGATGTGATATTTATTAGGAAAACGCGACAGACTGGGGGATAAGTTATGCATCACCCCGGTGAAGGGACACCGGGTTACAAATTAACCGATGTAAACGAGGATAAGTTACGCATCACCCCGGTGAAGGGACACCGGGTTACAGGCTAATTATGCGTAATCATTTGGGATAAGCTCTTATGGCAAGACAGGTATTTCAGGAAAATCCACTAATCGCCTTGAGATATGACATCAAGCGTGTTCGCGACTTTGTCAAATCTCGCAATTTCCTGCTTCGCCTGATATATCCATATACATGCAGCGGGATACAAATGCTTATTCTTCACAGGCTGACTCGCTGGAACATGTACACAAGAATTCCCATTTTTTACCAGCTATTCAATATAATACTAAGAGTAACATCATCCGTCTTCCAGATAACATGGGGAATTATGATATCAAACGGATGTGACATAGGCAGGGGTTTTTACATAGACCATCACGGCGGAATTTGGGTCGGGGCTGAGAAAATGGGACGCAACTGCAACATTTCCCACCACGTGACAATAGGCAGAACTGAAACGTCAACCGGATATCCATCAATTGGAAATAATGTCTATTTCGGCACCGGATGCATTGTGATTGGCGAAATCAACATTGGGGATAATGTCAAGATTGGGCCATACGCTGTTGTGCGCAAGGATGTTCCTCCAAACACTGTAGTCATGGCTATGCCGCCCCGAAGTGTATTAATCAGGCAAAAGGAGAATGAATCTGAAACGGGGGCGGTTGATTGAGGAACTTCCTGACATTTAACTCCCGGAAATCCGCGGCAATCAGAAGGCAACAGCCTCCCAAATCTCTTTTGCAGCATAAAACCTGGGCAATTGTGATTTTCTTTTTTCTCTGCCTTTTTTTCGGATTACTCTGCGGAGTAAACGCCTGGGCCGCTATCGGGCTAATCGTGATACCAATAATTGTGTTGTTTTTCTACAATCCGTTGTATGCCTTCTACCTTTTTGTCGCCAGCCTTCCGTTGTACGTTATCCCTCTTCATGGAGTTGAGGGCGTAAACGCGTCAATTCCCCGCCTTCTCGGAATCCTGCTGGTTATTGTGTGGGGTCCTTATGTATTTTTCACAAGAAAATTCAAATTGATTAAATGGGATCCTTTTCTTGTGATGATAATTATATTCTTTGGCTGGATGTTTATCAGCGCCTCGTGGTCGCATCTTCCGCCGAAAGGATGGATTATGCTGCGAGCGATTGCGCAGCTGATCTTTTCCGTTTTTATCGCCTTGACACTTGTTGATAACCGGAACAAACTCAGCATAATGGTCAGTATTATTCTTGTTACCTGCATGTTCGCGGGTTTCAGGAGTTTCAGCCTTTCTCTTTATCTTGAGGAGCGAGCGGTAGGCATTGAGGGATTTGACCAGAACGAATTCGCATCCATGCTGCTGACCCCCATGATGATTGCGTTGGCGCTGTATGGATACCATTATGTCAAATCCAAATTCTGGGCATTAGCTCATTTGATTGTGGCGTTCGGATGTTTCCTGGGCGCGCTTGCGACTGTCAGCCGGGGATTCGTTCTGAGCGTTATCGCGGCATGCATTGCCCTGATTGCAATTACTCCTGACAGGAAAAAACTTGCAGTTCTTCTGATTATCGCATTTCTGATTACTTCCCCTTATTACATGAAAAAATATTCAGACCGCATGGGAAACGAGCAGTTTGAGATTACCTCCTCTGCGGATGTTCCCAGAGGACGGTTGGGAATCTGGCTAATTGGATGGGAGGTTTTCAAAAACTACCCGATTGCGGGTGTCGGGATTGGTGGTTTTCCTCAAGCTTTCGATGATGAATTAAAGAAAGACCCCACCAGGATTCATTTCTGGGAATACGGCAGAGTCGCGCATAACGATTACCTGCTTATTGTCTGTGAACTTGGTATAATCGGATTGTTATTATGGTTCGGAGTTGTCTATCAGGTTTTCAAAAAGGGGTTCAGAACCCTGGTGATTCTCGAACGAACCGAGGATAAATATTTCGCTGCGGTACAACGCGGCATTATTGCGGGATTTGTCGGACTGCTTACCGCATCATTTTTCCTTGGCGTTTATCACACCAAATTTATGTGGCTTGAATTGATGTTGTTCGCTCTTCTTGCTAATGTTTCAAGGCTTAACAAGGAAAAATCATCTGACAAGGAATTAAAATCGCTTCCTGATCCATAATCGTGCCAGACGCATCCGGGAAAATACGAGTTCTTGAACTAATCCACACGCTTGAGACAGGCGGTGCGCAGAAGGTTATTGTCAATCTCATATGCGGCATCGATAAAGAGCGTTTTGACATTACAACCGCGTGCATGCAGAAAAAAGGCCCTGTCTTTGACGAGATAAAAACACTTGGCACGAAAGTATTCCATGTGCCTAAAAAGTCCAGATGTGATATTCAGATTATCTCCCGATTGCAAAAATTCATTGAGGATGGCAAATTCGACATTGTCCATACCCACAATTTCTCAGCCGGATTATGGGGACGGCTTGCCGCTTCAAGAATCAAAAAGAACCGTCCCGCGCTTGTTCATACAGAGCATGGGCGCCGTGGAAACATAGCAGGATGGCGTAAATATATCAGCCGTCACCTCGCAAAAAAAACCGATTTAATAATCGCGGTTTCGGATGAAACCCGCAAATACCTTATTCAGAAAGTTGATTTGCCTCCTGAAAAAATCATTGTTTTGAAAAACGGAATTGATATCAATCATCTTATAACTAAAAAAGATGATGAGGTGTCCGCGATTAATTCAATTCTTGAATCCGATCCCGATGCCAGATTCATTGTAAATGTGTCAGCGCTTTCCGAAGTGAAAGATCACGCAACTCTGCTGAGAGCATTTAAAATACTCAAAAAGAGAGTTCATAACGCACATCTTCTTCTTGTTGGTGACGGGCATTTAAGATTAAATCTGCAAAAACTTGCTATTTCGCTTGAGATCAACAACGATGTGCATTTCCTGGGAGAGCGCCATGATATAGCCGCGATACTCAACAAGTGCGACATATTTGTGCTTTCATCGCGGAATGAGGGCCATCCAATTTCACTTTTGGAAGCGATGGGTATGGGCGTCGTTCCTGTAGCCACCGATGTTGGAGGAATTCCGGAATTGATTGAAAATACGGTAAACGGCCTTACAGTGCCTCCCGGGGAGCCATCGCTGCTGGCGGATGCAATCAGGATCGCACTGGAAAATCAGAGTTTGTACCATGAATGGTCTGCAAAATCGCAGGAGATTGTTTTTTCAGAATATACCGCTGAAATCATGGCAAAGAAACATGAGGATGTATATTCCAAATTAATTTCTCATAGATGTTGAAAAACTGCTTGACAATATATTAAATCTGTGGTAATTTATGTTCTCGTGAATTAGCCCCTCACAGCCCAAGAGTTCAATGTCTTGAGATCTTGGGCTTATTTAATGAATAAATTCCAATCATCGATAAATTGTTACCTTGATAACCAGCATTCATGGCTGTTTGGGTCAATTCAGGCAAAAACCCCGGTGAAGGGACACCGGGTTACATCTTTTAAAGATTAAATGTTTTTCCCCTGGGAGCGCTGGTCTCTGACCGGCACCTGGACAAAGTTAATAGAAATCAACAGAGTATATCTAACAGATAAAATACTAAAAGAAAAGAATTGAATTTATCAACCATGTTTGTAAGATTCCCGTTTTTACATTTTAGTTAGTCTGTTCAGGTGCCGGTCAGAGACCAGCGCTCCCAGGTTCGGCTTTTTACCACTACTACAAATCACCAGGATTTGAGCATTTTCCAAAATACTTCCTGCAATTTCAGCTGGAAAATATTGCTTTGCGATTCCCTTAAGCAATGGTTATCTGAACTTTTTCAGGAGCGACTAATTTTTAACGCACAGGCTGCCAGGTATCGGGGACTTCATAAAGAAGAAAGCCGTCTTCCTTTTCTGAAGACACGCTGTATGGATCAGAAAGTTTGATTTTAAAATATGTTCCCGTTGGAGTAAGAATATCTCCACACTGAATTGCCTGATCCTTGTCTATCACCATGATATCAGGATGCGGCAGTGGGAAATTGTTCGAGGAGAAGAAATAGGCGTCAACGCCCATTTCCCTCGCGGTTGCCGATAGATAGATGCCGGAATATTTCCCTCTTAAAAAATCCGTTGTTTCCAGTTTCGCTTTTTCAAGTTCATCCTTTTGGGTTGTTCTGTATCGTGTTTCATGCAGCGCATGGAGACATTCACGATTGCAATAGTACCTGAATGTTGATGCAAGATATCGTTCGTTGCTCGCAAAGATGACAAGGTCATCTGAAGAAATTGATTCATCAATCAATGCTGAGTTACGGATATATGGATTGTTGCTCATACGCGATTCCGGGATTATTCCATCGATGGCATTATAAAAAAAAGTAAACATCACAAAGACAAACAGGAACGGCTTGATGTTTTTCTTGTCGCGCATCGTTGATGAATTTATCAGACCGGCGGCAAAGATAATCAACGGGGCAAGATAGAATATCCTGTAGAAATAATTCTCGGGAGCGAAGAACCAGAAAAAAACGAAAAATGGAATCATCCACCATAACACTTTGCGATAGAGAGCTTTTTCATCCGGATTCGCTCTGAAGTTGATAAAGTGAATCCTTTCGATTATCAGCATCAGAATCATCGCAAGCACAAAGCTGAACAGGTTTACCAGCGACGCTCCCTCCCCTGTTTCACTTCCCCTGTATAGAATTATCTGTGCCGGCAGAATGTGAAAGAAGGATTCAAACTGGCTTCGCGAAACCATCCCGACACAATAATAAATATCATGATAGAGAATTGGCCAGAAACTTTTGTTTGACCCGTACGCTGTAACCCATTTTGCAAACAGCGCGACTGATGGTTTCCCCTCAGCAATCGCAAGAAAGAAAACAAGAAGATATGGAATCGCAACCGCTGTTATATAAACCGCGAGAAATTGATAGAGAGCTTTAAAATTCGGCTTTTTATTTGCTGATTTTGCCAGCAGGGATGCTCCAATCGGGATGAGCAGGAATATTCCCAGCTGATGCAGCATTGTGGCGAAAGCGGTTATCAAAGCTGTCGTGATTATGTGTGATGTCTTTGTGAATTCCCTGTCGGTAAGATATCGCGACAAGAGTATGGTTAGAACAAGGTTGAAACTGATGTAGATATTCGCATCGGTTGCGTGATGCCAGAATCCGAATGATGCCCCCATGAAAAACGTTCCGAGAAACGCTGCTAATGGCCGCTTATATAGCGCGAGAAGAAGATTGTAGAAATACACAAGTGTTATTGCGGCAAGAATCGAGTTTACAATTTGATAGAATTGAAGCCCTCGCAGATTATCAAATATGGAATGGGCAAAAGAATAGAGGACTTGAGTGATTGTCAGAAACAGCAGGTGATGCGGATGGAACGTGTCATAAAGCGGCATGTTTTCCACATGATACGCAAAATACAAGCCATCGATATAAGGCAGATTTGTCGGATAAAGAAGGTAAACTGCCAGGAAGAAGGTAAAAAGTACCCACGGATATGATTTCTCTCTGAACCGCAGTTTGCGCATGGCATCATTATATCAATACGAATGCGTTATTGGGCAAATAAAAAAGACCGCAAACGCGGTCTTAGATTTATATATGGCGGAGAGGAGAGGGAGTCGAACCCTCCAGAGACAGCCATGCCTCAACAAAGGATTTGAAGTCCTGGGGAGCCACCGGGCCCCATTCCCCTCCATATCGAACGCGACATTTTATCATGTAAAATCGTCATCATGTTATTTACACCCGTTTA
>JAGGVT010000071.1 GCA_021157815.1 bacterium
ATTGGCCTGAATCCTATGTAGCCGTAGCGGGTTGTCGATGGCAGCGCTGACGAGTATCTCGATGAACACCGAGTAACCCAGTCGCCGGCGTGAAACCATCCGCCGCCCCGGCAGCATTTCGTTGTGCCTTCTGTTGGTAGAGTGTAATCACCCATTTCATATTGCGTGTAAATCGAAAATTCATACCACTCATAGCACCATTCCCAGACATTCCCGGCGCAGTCCGCCAGGCCGTATGGGCTGTCGCCATCGGGACTGTATGTCCCAACCGGCGCGGTTGCACTGGTTACAATTGAATCCGAATTGCAGTTGCAGTTATTTGCAATCCAGTCGAATCCCCACGGATAGTTGAACGGTTCGCCATCCCCGCGAGCTGCTTTTTCCCATTGCGCCTCAATTGGCAGTTTCAATCCTGCCCAGTTGCAGAACGCATCCGCTTCCCACCAGCTGACTCCATTAACCGGATTCGCCGCGGTTTGCACAAAGTCAATCGGATTTCCGCCCTTGTCGATGCCAGTCAACCAGTTCAATGGATGTTCCCATCCGTACTGATTTTTTATAATCCATCCCTCAGCACTCCAGAAATCTTCGTTGTCGTATCCCCCAGCTTCCATAAAAGCGTTGAACTCAATATTTGTTACCTCATATTTCCTTATCCAGAAAGCCTCGACATAATGCGTATGCTGTGGTTTTTCATCATTGGTGCCGGAATTCGAGTAGTTCGGATCATCAAGTCCACACCCCATGGTGAAATTACCTGACGGGATATAAATACTTACGAAACAATCATCAGGCAAACCCGAATCCTCAATCTCGATTGTCTCATCCCATGTTGCAGGATCGCTGAACTGGCGCCAATCCCAGAAATTCCATTCCTTTCCCTTGTTCCAGACTTTCAGATGAATCGTATGAAATCCCTGTGCCAGTGTATAAACAATCACTTCACGCCCGATTGCAATCGGATAGCTGAAATCCCAATCGGCGTACCATCTGAAATTAAGATTGTCATTTTCCTCAGGCGTGTATTCAGCGCCGGCGAAGATTCCGTCGCCTGAAAAGTGCAACGCGTCGCCGAAAATCGGATTGCTCGTGCGAGTCCAGTAAATATCATTAATTACAGCATCCGGCTTGATTCCCTTAAACGCGCGGAGGGCGTCGATACGCCCGGCTCCCAACTTGCCGATTTTTTCAGGAGGGAGATACATAGGAACACACGACTCAACTATTTTGTTTTTAACTTCGCTTTTTGACAGTCCCGGCTCCTTCGCCCAGATTAACGCCGCGAGTCCGCTGGTAAACGCGCATGATGCCGATGTTCCCCCGAAATAGAATTCGATATCATCAGGTGAATCCGCTCCGGTTGTGTAAATCGTGCGTGTACCGGGCGCGCATAAATCAACCGTATCACCCCAGTTTGTGCCCCACAGTTCCATTTCCTCGTCAATGACCTCGCGGTCCTTGTGGCCAACCGTTCTTTCCGATGATGCTCCCACGCTTATTACTTTCTCCAGCGCGGCGGGATAGTAGTTGTCAGCGCTGATTTCCAAAGGAAGCCCCGCGAATTCCTTATCGTTTTTATCATTGCCGCAGCTTGCGATTAGAATGGTATTTGGGCACATATCGATTCTGTTAATCGCCTCGGTTGTCCAGTAGGATGCCGTTTCTTCATATCCGCCAAGGCTTATGTTTACAACGAATTTGAAATTCGGAACCATGTTTGCCAGGTCGCGGATATAAACCAAAGATTGCAGAAGCGCGAATACTGGTCCCACATGGCCGTATTCATCGGTGTGTTCGAGAACCTTGCACGGAAGGAAAATCGGATTCCACGCCATGCCCGCCATGCCGATTCCGTTGTTGCCCATCGCGCCAAGTACTCCTGCGACAGCTGTTCCGTGCCCGTCGTTATCTGTAACCGGTGAACCGGGCGATACGAAATTTTTCCCATAAGTGTTAATTACCCAGTTGTCGAAATTATTCAGACCGAGGTCATAGTGGAAATTCAAACCCGTATCGGGAAATGCAAATATAATTTTCTCCACTGACGCATTCCCGATCTGGTTGATATAACCATCGGAATAAATATCCCACGCGTCAACCGCGCGTATTCGCTCAAACGCCCAGCGATAACCCTCCGGTGTCGCCGGATCATAAAAAGGATCATGGGGAAAATACGCTGGGAAAATCAACGATTCAACTTCAGCATCGTGAAGCCTGGCATCTGAGTTTAATTCCTGAACTACATCGTAAGGATTTCGGTTATCAATAATGCGCGCGTCATATAATCCGAGCGGTTCAATCATTCCGGCTAATAAAAGTTTGTGGTTGCAAAGAGCATTGTAAAGAGTTTCAATTCCTGAATCACAGCCAACCATTACAGCATCGGACAAAATCGCTTTCGTTGAAATTCCACTTGTTACATTTCCCCTGAATTGGGATGCGTGAATCGTTATCCGTTCATTCTGAATGAGCGCACTATCGCTGTATTCAATATGAGCTTGAACGGATGAGTTATCGTCAGGAATATTCAGCAGTCGCGCTGGCGATGCCATCCCCGATGGAATAATTCCAAAATCAAGTTCGTATGAATCAAAAACAATGCTTACATCAAAGGCAATCGCGCCATGATTTTTAATGCGAATCATGCTGTTCGATTTAATTATTTCAAACGAGTTTTCAGAGATGCCATCCACCCACAAAGATGCTTCCATTTCTGAAGGTGCACAATTCAAATCAAAAACCGACGTGGAATGACGATATGAAATAGTATCTGATTGATAATAATTTTCTAATGATGTGTTATTATCATTAGCCTTATTTAAAGGGAGAGGGACATTGGTTGCTGTACTTCTCATGGAGGAGCATCCGGAAATAATTAAAGCAGCGATGAAAAGCAGAAGATGTAATTTATTTATATATTTCATGGCTGACTCCCGGCTATTATTAAGGTAATGCGCAAAATGAATATTCGTCATACTAATATAATGAATATATCAAAATCAGTTGAAATAGGCAATGGGTATAAGATAGAGACTTCTGAAAAAAACATATAATATTGTAGCCCGGCTTCTCATTAGCCGGGAAAACACGGTGATATTCACGCATAACCCCGGTTAATGAGAAACCGGGCTACCATTTAGTTCATTTTTTCGAAATATCAGATTTATAAAACATAAAAATAAGATTGCTCCTTATTTCACAAAGGTGTAAAATATCTTCCTATTTGATTATCATATGCTATGGAATGTTTTCAAATGAGTAAACAAACATCAAGAATTAATCTCAAAAGAAATCTCGATAAGGTTTTGAAAAAGCATCGTGGTTTACATATCAACCCGACTCGCAGTTTCATGATTCGAGAGGCTGTCAGATGTAAAGAGGCGATTGTATCCAGCTGCGGGGCACTGGCTATGTGGACGCCTTTTGAATCGACTGGAAGAAGCCCGGATGATACTTACATCGTCAAGAATTCCATAACGAGCAAAACAGTTGACTGGAAATCAAAAAACAACATTCCGATGAAACCGGCAGTGTTCGACATGATATGGGAGGATGCCCTTAAAACGCTTTCTAAAAAAGAACAAATTTTCTTAACCGACAGGGTACTCGGAGCGGATGTGCATTACGCGCTTCCAGTCAGGACAATCGGCGACCAGGCTCTTACCGCGTTGTTTACGGATAACATGTTCAGGCCTGTTCCGAAAGATATCGATAAGAGTATTTTTAACGATAAGCCGTTTCTTTTTCTTGTTTTACCCTATGACAAACTCGATACCAAAAAGTACAAGGGCAAACTCAGGCTTGTTGACGAGAAGGATAAAAACAGCACATCCTGGATGGCGGTTACAATGGACATGAATCGCCGTGTGGGAGTTGTGTACGGTTCCGCGTACGGTGGCAGCGTGAAAAAATTAATGTTCACCGTGATGAATTATCTGAATCCTGAGGTTGGCGTTCTTCCGCTTCACTGCTCTGCCAACGAGGGGGATAATGGCGAAAGCGCGCTTCTGCTCGGATTGTCCGGCACAGGCAAGACAACGCTTTCCGCCGACCCAACCCGAGCGCTTCTTGGCGATGATGAGCACGGATGGAGTGAAAACGGAATATTCAATTTCGAAAACGGCTGTTATGCCAAGCTCATTAACCTCCGGCAGGACAAGGAACCTGATATCTGGCATGCTGTGCTTCACAATGATAAAGCCACAAAACATGGCGTGATTATTGAAAACGCGATGATGTATCCCAATGGCACTTTTGATCTGGATGATGAAAGAATCACGCCGAATTCACGCGCGTCATATCCGCTTTCATATCTGGCAAACATCAAGAAATCATCAACAGCGGGGCACCCATCGACAATTCTTTTCCTGACCGCGGATGCATTCGGAGTCCTGCCGCCAATAACCAAACTCACAACTGAACAGGCTATGTTGTGGTTCCTTATGGGCTATACAAGCAAACTCGCGGGAACCGAAACCGGAATTAAAGAGCCTCGCCCAACATTTTCAAGATTCTTCGGACAACCGTTCATGCCTCGCAATCCGGATGTTTACGCCGGCATGCTCGGTGAGAAACTTGAAAAGCATAATACGCGTGTTTACCTCATTAATACCGGATGGAGTGGGGGAGATTATCATGAAGGCGAACGAATCGATATCAAGCTAACCCGCAGGATGGTTCACGCTGCCCTGGATGGTGAACTTGAGAATGTTCAATACAAACTCAACAAACGATTCCATCTGTGGGTACCGACCAAATGCCCCGGTGTGCCATCGAAAATCCTTGACCCGATAAACACATGGGAAAGCAGAAACGGTTACATAAAAAGAGCAAAAGATCTGGCTAAGCATTTCGCTGAAGCATTCGACAAGCACTACAAAGGGAAGGGAATTGACAAAAGCATCGAATCCCAATGCCCCGGCAAATAATTAGCCCGTTTTACCGTTTGCCAACCAGAAATATTTGCCAATCAGGAATATGTCATTCCGACCTTTGCGAAGCGAAGGGCCTGAATCCCTTTAAAAGCGTACTGACATCTTATTTATAAGTGGCATCAGAGGATGCTCCCACAGAATAGTTTTTTCTAACATCTCACTACTGTCCGGTTAAGTTAGAGACCAATTACCGTATTGCTGATTAATAAAGAACATACCGGCTTATTGGTATTTATCAGACATGAATCGTAAGTGAATACCCTAAATCCGCGATTGAACTCG
>JAGGVT010000082.1 GCA_021157815.1 bacterium
CCAATCGCCGCGGCTCGATTAACAGATGAGTTGTCTTTCATATCCAGAACCGTGGAATCGAGATCAGTCTGGAATATATCATCACTGGAAATTACCGGGATCGTATAGATATATTCCTGAGCCGGTTTTGAGTTGGTTCTGATTCTCAATCCGACATTGTGTTTTCCTCCGGTGTTGAATTCAATCTCCGGGCTGGGATTCCCGCCGCCATCGACATCGAATGTTACACCGTCATAATCGTAATCCCACCTGTATTGGAATCTTAATCCGCCGGGGTCCATGAAGAAATCCGCATGTATGGTTGTATTACCATATCTTGCATACAGGTCGTCATCATAAAGAAACAACTCTCCATCATAGGAATTATCCCAGCAACTGGGATTGTTTATATTGATTATTTGATAGAATGTGTAATCCAGTATATCCTCGGTATCGTAAGGAAATCCGGATGGCGATTCCGGTATCGGCAACCTTCCGGTTTGGCCATAAAGTTCATCTCGTACAGCAAGCAGTCCGGTTGGATTGTGATTTATACCGTTTTCATTTGTAACCTGCAGGCGATATGTCAGCGGGTCCATTGGCGTTCCTGTTCCGCTTTCGGGAGTATCCACAATTATTGGAGCGTTTTGCAGACCCGGAATTGAAAGTATCAGCTGGCTGACATTGCTTGACTGGCTAATCCCGGACAGGTTATCGGGATTTGGATAATCCGGATCTACAGTCGCGCCCTGCTGCCAGTCGAACACCTGAATCATGACATCCGCGGTGGATAACGGATCGGCAGCATCAAGGTTGTTATTCTCAATCCAGTATTCGGTACGCCACGGTTCTGTTCTGTTATATTCCGGAAGATAATACTGCGGATCAGGACGGTTAAGATACGTTGCGGAATGTCCGTATGCCACATCAGCAACAAGATATAACACCAGACCGCCCAAACCCCATCCTGCCAACTGTGCCGTGCGGACCTCAAACGGTGACCCAACCTGCATCACATTATGTCCGGTTGGCGCATGCGGATCAAAAGTATCTGTAGTGTATTTGTTGAAATATCTTATGAAAGGATTGAGATTTCCAAGGAAATCCGTACCATTCAAAAAATACCTTTCATCAGTCACGATGCTGTCGAAATGGGATGTAAAACCATCCGCGTTAAGCAGAGAGTGCAATCCGATTAACGCATCCTCTTCCGCGCCACCGGGCTGCATCACCTTGATATCGGAAAAAGGTGTCCAATATCCATCAAGAATGAAAATCAGCCGGACATCGAATCCGTGAAGGTCAGGACGCGCGACAATGTCATTGAATGGATGTTTTATCCCGACATCAATATTCAGACAGTAGTCTTGACCAATATATACATTGGTAATCCTCAGGCAGTTCGCGCAAGGTGATACCGTAAGAAACTGCAGCAGGTCGGCATCGAAAATGTCGCCAATAGCATTTGCGTTTCTTGCTGGGACAATTTCAGCTGTCAGTTTTTCAGGGTCGATTTCAACTTTCCACGCGCCGAAAACACCTCGATATGGATTAACAGGCAGTTGCGAATCAGCGACGACAAGCGGGTTCGCATCCGAACCATTTTGTTGCGGCTGGTCAGGCGCCGTTGGATTTGAGTTCTTTGAGCAGGATGTTAATAGAAAAAAAATGAAAAGCATTGTGATAAGCAAGTTCAGTGATTTCATGATATCTCCTCCTAAAGAGGTTCCGGATTGTTTTTAACATTGCAATTCATCGAGACATTGATGAAGAATCAGCTAATATCAGTAGTCTCGATTATACATTATAGCATTTAACTGGTCTGAAAAGAAGTGAAAGGCGGAATTAGGTATTTTTTTTTACGGAGATTTAATGTGTACCCGGTACGGATTAAAAAAGCAGGTAATCGTAATTGTGAAAAGCTCGGAGATTGCCTTTAAACCTCACATTTGCTGAATCCCAAAAACATCGAAAATTAATTTGTACCCGGTACGGATTAACCAAAGTCGGTGCGACATGCAATTATGCTCACCTGCCAAATCTATCCAAAATGATTTTCATTTTCTGCACGCTTGTCGGACGGCTTGAGCTGTACACGTTTGTTATACTTCTAACACCGGCATACTGGAAAGAAAGCAAGAAACCTTTATTCAGATGGCAGCATATTGATATCGAGCAGAACGATAAAGCGAATTAGCCGAACCTGGGAGCGCCGGAACGCGGACAGCCTTGGGGCTGTTGAGAAATCCTGTTTTAATTTTATCTTTCCTCAAAGATGGCAAATTGTCATTCTAAACTTGATTCAGAATCCACGTCTTCCAGGCTTGAAGATGGATCCCGGGTCAAGCCCGGAATGACATTGAATATACTTGATGGTTTTATTATGATTTTCTGGTCTATTAAACCTTTTTCAACAGCCCCAGCCTTGTCCGCGTTCCCAATATTTCTATCCGTAAACCTATAATTTGTGCTAAACTATTCAAATATAGTTTAATCCACTACTGTCCGGTTAAATTTATAAAAAAGCAAAAAAAACATAGAATATTCTGCAAAGGCAGTAAAAAGGGGAATGTCCCAACCAGGTGAATAAGTGCAGTATAAATGAGGGTTTGCAGTATGGTAAATTGATAATATCAGATTTGAAGCCCCATATGGGCTGTCCCCTTTTTACGGATAGAACGATTCGATATTCACTTTCAATTCATGTCTGATAAATATCAACAAGCCGGTATATTCTCTATTAATCAGCAATACGGTTATTGGCCTCTAAATTAACCGGACACTAATGATGAAAACTAATAATGGAAGTAACCAGGCAGACAAAAATGCCGTTCACTTGGATAATATGGCAAACTAATTGCATGATAGAATGATATTGAGTATCAATTATTCAGGTGAGACTCCATGAAAATTATACAGAAAATCCCGAGACGCTGTTTGTTAATCATCTTTCTCTTTATTTTTATAAATATTGGATATGGAGTTTTAGCTCAATATGTTTTAGCCAATAATGAAATCCCCAGTGATTTTATCACACGTTCACATGACTTATTTCCAGTAAAAGTTCAAGGGAAATGGGGTTACATCGATAAGATTGGTTTGCTTGTTATTGATTTTCAATATAACAGCGCTAGGGATTTTTCAAATGGATTAGCACAAATCACGATAGATAAAAAGATCGGCTACATCGACAAATCCGGCAGCTATGTCTGGGAACCGACCAACTAGTTGGCACTGACAAATTAGCAAATTAATCACTAATTCGCGTGACTAAACACGATTCAGCGCCGTCTATTATGCGATGCTGAATCCTGATTCTGATATCCGCACGTATGGCAATACTTATCTGTTTGATACAGAAACCGCCGTCATTTTAAATTCACGGCATGGGAAATTTCCCAAAGGCTCGGATATCTGGGTGCGAAACACAGTATCAGCCGTGAAATCAGCTATCGGCAGAAGGAAAACCGTTATCGCATCCATTGGTATGAACACATGGGAAATCGCTCTGTGGGCTTGCGGTGAATATGGCGGCAACGTGATAGTAATTCTTCCTGATAACAAGCGCTATGAAATTGTGAATAACGTGGAATGTTTTATGCACGATTATGGTTTAAAGTTAGACAATTGCGCGTTCAAACTTGTACAATCTGAAGGCCATTCAAATGGCAAAAAAGCGTGGTGGGACGCGCGGGATAAATTAGCAATCGATATGGCATATGAAATAATGCCGGTATCTATCCGCAAGGGCGGGCGGTGGAGTGAGGTACTGATAAGTCCGATTGTTAATGCCAAAATGGTAAATCGTGAATTTCAAACTGCCTATAATCACAAACCTGAAAAAACGCAGATGGCATTTGAAATACCACAATCTGGTATTTCATATATTAGCAATCTAGATTGTAGCAATCTAGATTGTGACAATCCAGATTGTAGCATTTCATATAACCCCGATTTTATCACTCACTGGACAAGGCGATTCTGCTGTCCGTGGCCCGGCGAAAAATCAGCGGATTATTACAAAGCGATTGCATATAGTCGCGATAAATATCCTCGCGGTGCGGGTGCGACTCTCAAACGGATTCTATCTGAAAAACTCCTGAGGGGATCATCAACAAGGATAAAAAACGGTAAAATCGCTGTCGGATTCACCGATCTACCTCCGCACGAGGCTGTAAAACTGATGAGATGGCGCAAACGATATTGCCGTTATACATTCGAACCGTACGGAATCGCGATTCGAAAAGAAGCCGCGATTGATGCCGGAATCAGACCGGTAACATATATTGGCAACCCCAATTCGCCGGATAGAATCCGGAGCTCCCAGATGACTAAGCCCGACGAATACACCCAAACCTGCTCCAAAGGCGAATGGTGGCGGGAATCGGAATGGCGATTTATCGGTAACCTTGATTTATCGCGATTTGCTCCCGCGGATATCCGTGTAATAGTGCCCTCCAATAATCAAATCAGGCAATTCAGCGATTTATCAAAGATCAATGCCATTTCACTTGAGGGCATTGGCATCAGGCTAAAAATCTCAATTTGAAATACATTTATTTATTTTTGCGGATATTGGAATATCTGTTATAATATGTACATTTAATATCAAATTTTTTCTACGTGAGGATTGCATTATGAAACACATTTCCTTGATTTTACTTCTTGTATCAGCTTGCTTTATAGCTGCCTGTTCCAGCAGCACTCCGGTAAATGTGAATGACAACACACCGGAAGCGGCTTTTTCAACAGGCGAAACAGCAATCGCCGGTTCAGGGCAAATCGTGCTTGACCCATCAGGCACTGCTGAAATAATACCCGACCGCAACGCGGACTGGCATTACAATGTTACATCCCTGCTTGCCAGCGGATGCCCGGGTGGATGTTTTACGTTCACAGTTTTGGATGTTACAAGCGAAGTTTGGACAGTTGAATTGTCAATCGAAAATCCAACTGCGATTCAGGTTCATGATGTCCGAATTCTGTATTACGACACTTACGGTAAAACCATTCTGAATCCGGATGGCTATATCGACCTGTTCGGGCATACATTCTGCCCCTTTACAGCATTCGCGAAAGAAAATCCAAACCGCGCATTCCCAGTAGGACCCGGCGCGATTGACACTGAAATACTTGAACTCGGCTGGCCTGTTGGAGAACCATGGTTTATTAATTACATAATCGAGGTTTCACTTGGCGGCAACTGCGATGAATCCTGGATGATTGAGGGATCAGTCTCGGCTGAATTTCCAACAAGCGGCGGAAGCGCGATGGTTTCAGCCAGCGTTTACGACTGGCAGGATGATGAGTACGAATGTTGGTGCGACTGGAGTTCTCTTGGCGGAGTTAATGAACAGATGACAAAGACCGGCGGAGAGACAGGCCGCAGGGATTATGAACTCGAAATCACAACCGGGCCTGGAATTGCTCCCGGCCAGTATCCGATTATTCTTGCAAGTTCAGATGTGCTGCCAGTTTATAATATAATCATGGCGACTGTTTTTGAGCAATCTGAACCGATTAATATCACTAATGATGATGTCGATAATCAGTTGAACTTCACATCGAAAACTGTCTCGGCGTATGGCGATGAGGTTTATATCGTCTGGTCCGAGGACACGACGGGTGATACTTTTACTGAAATCTATTTCATCCAGAAGAGTGGCGATTCCTGGAGTGAAAAGTTCCTACTTTTCCCCAACATCGATGATGATGATTTCTACAATAGCCCGTCAATTGCGGTAAATGAAAGCACAGGCGATATTCATGCGCTTACTCAGGGCTATACTAATTCCGCCAGCGGTCTTGCATACCGCAAACATGTTGGTGATGCATGGAGCGAATTGCAGGTTCTGATTGAGGATCCGTTTAGTTATGATGCGCAGCTTGATGTCGAAAACGACGGCAAAGTTCATGTCGCGTTCCATGGCGCGGATGGTCCCTTCTTCTGCATTAAACATCTGCTCGACCCCGGAACAGGCACTTTTAATCCGCCGGAAATCCTGATGAAAGGATTTACTCCATCGGATATCTACTATAATCCCGCGATGGATCATGACAGCGAGAGCTGTTTCCATATGACCGCCACGACAGGTTTTGGCGGCGCAAATGGAATAGCCTACAAGTTCTGGAATGGATATAACTGGAGTTCAACAGGCATGGTGCTGAATGATAACGAGTCGATGTGGCAGGATATCTCAGTAGCGCCTAACAGAAAAGCGACCATGGTTTATGTCAAGGATGATTCCAATCTCTGGATGAAACAATGGGAAGGCTACTGGGAAGTGGGTGAGCATCAGGTTACACTCAATGCGCAGATGTACGGCATTCCAAATCTCGATTCCGATTCACTCGGGAATATGCATCTGGCATACAGCGGTGAAACTGACGGCGACAGGGATATTTATTACACTGTCATGGATGAGGCTACTGAAGTTTGGACCACTCCGGTAAATTTGAGCGATAATTTAAGCGCGTCCGAGAATCCCGGACTGTTTGTCGGTCCCGATGACACGGTGCATATCGTGTGGCAGGACAATGGCGATGGCGATTTTGATGTTTTCTATATCGCATTGTAATAGTAAATCTGAATTATGCAGATACAACAGACAACCCCTTGTCGGGGTTGTCTTTTTTTTTGTTCCTGAAAAAGCACGTTTAATTGTTGCGTTTTGCAGATTTTTTTCCTGGGAGCGCTGGTCTCTGACCGGCACTTGAGTGAACTAACCAGAAATGAAAAAAGGCGAGTTTACAAACATTGCTGATAAACTCAACTCTTGTCTTTTGGTATGTTGTCTCACTACTGTCCGGTTAAGTTAGAGACCAATTACCGTATTGCTGATTAATAAAGAACATACCGGCTTATTGGTATTTATCAGACATGAATCGTAAGTGAATACCCTAAATCCGCGATTGAACTCG
>JAGGVT010000067.1 GCA_021157815.1 bacterium
CCGTCAATTTCAACAACGCCCCATGCACCGGATGAGATACTCTTGCAGTTATCGCATTTACCGCATGGTTCGCCATCCTGAAGATCGGTGCAGTTTACTGCCCGCGCCATAATCCTCGCGACTGTCGTTTTGCCAGTACCTCTTGGGCCACTGAACAAATAGGCGTGAGAAATCTGGTCGAGCTTAATCGCATTTTTCAAAGTGCGTTTAACATGCTCCTGCCCGATTACTTCCGAGAATAGCTCGGGACGGTATTTTCTATATAGCGCAAGGTATGCCATTCATCTATCCGTAGAACGTTTCATCCACCTGTTAATTCACAGTTGATGAGGATTTGTGATTATATCATGCTGCCAGCGTGAATCAAAACCATAAAGATTTGACAATTCAGGAATCTATAATATCGTAGCGCTGATGTCTAAGGGCTGTTGAAAAACCGCTTTTTATCCCGTAACCCGGTCATGCCGTCCCGAACTAAAGAAACAATTATCTATAAGGTAAATCAGGCATGCCGGGGAAGTGGCTATCTATGCGGAACCCCGGGACGCCAGCGCTACGTGTGAATCTCCCTGCCAAGGCGCTTCTCTATTGATTCTATCTTCTTCTTGAGCATATTGCGTTTGCCTTTCCTGTCATCCACCCAGATTTTAATGCTGATTCTGTCTGCGTGTTTTCGCATTTTTTTGCGGCACTTGTTTATCACGTCGAATATCTCATCCCAGCTGCCCTCAATGACTGTCCCCATTGGGTTTGTTTGAGAATCAAGTCCGCTTTTCTCGATTACATCTATCGATTCAGCGACATATTTAGAAAGGCTTTCTCCTTTGGCGAAAGGAGCGATGGAAAACATAACAAGCATTTTGAGCCTCCGTGAAATTTTAGACTTTCTTGATATGAAATATTTGTCATTCTGAGCAAAGCGAAAAATCTATATGCGACTGTGTTGATGATTATATCTGATGAGAAATATGTACGTCATCGCGAATAGATTCTTCGCTGCGCTCAGAATGACAATTTAACCGTTTTCCTGAGTTATAAGACACCTTCTCCATTTCCCTGGATAATGCGTGAATCCGTCCCATTTCCCCCGGTTAATGAGAAACCGGGCTACAAGCTGAGCGCAGTTTCATTACCCCCACCCCAGCCCTCCCCCTGAAGTGGGAGGGAGTAATTTATCGCAACCCCAATCGCGAATGGAGCAATTTATCTCAACCCCAATCGTGGAGGAAGCAATTTGTCTCCCCCCGCTCGCGGGGGGATTAAGGGGGGGGAAACACTATTTCAATGGAAAAACATAATCCAGTTTGATAATGATTCCCCCCTCTTCATCCGTACCCAATCCGATAAATGATCCTGTCCTGATTTTGAATTTCATAAAGATATCGTACTCAGGATCACTCGAAAATAAATGATAGTAATCCAAAAAGAAATCCGGGAATGTTTCATATTCCATGTTGACGAAAATATCCTTCTCGAAATCGATGCCTACCTGGAATAGCTGGAATCCGCCCTCCGATTCAAAGAACCGTGAAATATACGCGCCCGGAATTGTAAACGCCTGCTGCGACAGAGTTGTGAGCAAGCCCTCATCCTGAAAGTCCTGGATTATATCCTGTCGCATGACAATCGCCATCAGTTCGTTCTCGGTAAGAGTTCCCCTGTTGGATGTGAAAGTAAGCCCTTTGTTCAATTGCCTAAGCCGCGCGTTGATTTTGGCTGTTACAATAAGGTTTTCCGTTCCCTGAAAGTTTCTGATACTCCTTGAAACGATTACCGTTGTCGCCTCGCCTTTCAAGTACGGATTGTCGATTCCCAAAAATTCCTTGAATTGCAGCTCTGCCTCGTTGACAGTAAAAGTTCTATCGAGCAGTCTCATGTATCCGCCTTGAACGGTTATTTCCCCTTTGGCGGAGGGATATCCGGGAGTTCCTGAAATGTCGAGCGTCGATTTTTCAAGCGTAATTGCCAGGTTATTCCCGGATGAAGCCTGGAATCTCTCCGGAATAATTACCTCGAGGTCCATCTCAACCGGACTGCCAACCCCAGCAGACGCCGCAATAGGCATCGGTGATACGCGATAACTGCCTTTGACAATCTCGATAATGCCGCTTAGTTTCGCTTTGCTTTTTAGAAGTTCAAGCTGAATGCCTTTCTCGTTGTTTTTTCCCGTCAGCAGGACTTCCACATTCAGTCCGAAATTGTTAAACGGAAACGGTTGGTCATTCAGATTTGCGATTTCAATTCGAGGCGTGTATTCGCCTGCCGCGTTGGTTCCACCGTTTGAAATGCCCGCAAAGCGGCTGAAATCAAATTCACCTGTGCATGAAAGATACGATGCTTCACTTGCAATCGTGCCAATTAAATCAACCGTATTGTCTTTGAAATCGAGAGATAACAACGCGGAATCAGCAAGTGCTATATTTCCCAGGACTGGCTTGGCGATTGTCGCGTTCGCATTGCCGTTTATTAACGGCTTTTCGGATGTCCCTCCCAGATTGATATCCAGGTCAAGCGATGTTTCCTCGCCCTTGAGGGAGATTCCAAGTTGTTCAAGAAGCGGCGATAAATTAAATTTCCGTGCAACGATATTCAAGTTAAGTTTTGTTTCATTCATCGAAAGCGATGGATTAATCACTCCACTAATTTCAAACACACTTTCCTCAAGGCTGCATTGAAGCCGTCCAAGTCTAAATTCTCCCGTGGTGCCGTCTATTAATCCCTGAGCCAGGATTTTATCCACCTCAAACCATTTATAACCCGGATTTTCCGCTTTCAGGTCGATGTAAATTTTCGGTTCAAGCGTATTCCGGTCATACGATAACATCATGACAAGCGATGAAATCTTACCTTTCAAGCCCTCGGGAATCAGTCCGCCCATGCTGAGATTTTCCAAAGGCAGATTATCAATGCTCATCGATATTGAACTTTCTGAAATCTTTGATGGATTCAGTTCCAGAGAGCCTGATGCCACAGCTTGAAATCCCTTACCATCCCTGAGTTCAAGGTTGAGGTTATCAATCCTTGTCCCCTCCCATGAGAATTTCAGATTGCTGTCATCAACCGGAATTCCGAACAGTTTCGCTGAACGGAAAAACAAATCAACATCCTCCAGTTTCAGGTTAAGCATGGAGCCTTTTAATTTACCGCTGCCCTCGATAATGCCATCGAAAATTTCCTCAGACTCAACTCCGGCAAGACTCACCAGTGAATTCAATGGGTAAGAGCTGATTTTCAAATCAAGATTCATGGGCGATGCGCCTGTAACCTCCTCAAGACTCGCAGTGCCACTGATTGAAATATTTCCTTCCCCCTGTGTGAAATTCATGTATGTATCGTAATTGCCATCTGAACGAGTGTTAATCCTCGCCCTGAGTTGATGAATATTTTCCGAGTTAATCTTGAAATCCCTGCACTCAGCGGAGCCCTCCAGAAGCCAGTTGTCGGGTTTGCGTTCAACCGCGAGATCAAGCGCCATTTTGCCATCCAGAGGAATCGTGGGTCCCCTGTTCGCATTTCTTTGTGGCAATTGCAAATCGACTCCGGGAATTTCCGGCAGGATATCTATTATCAGTGTGTTTAACAGTTGGGATGATTCGGTTTGCTCAGCCAGCGATTCAAAAAGCAGTCCACCGCTGACCTCCATTCTCCCATTTTCTATTGCGCCGCTAGTATGAAACTTTTCTTTGAACTCCGAGAATTGTTTTGTAAGTTCACCAACTGAGTTGAATTTTCCTATTCCCGTCAGGTCGATATCGAGAAACGTCCCCGTGAAAGTGTTGTCCTCCGGAGTATAGACTCTGTTGGAAAAACCATCATCGCCATCGATATTAAGATTGATAACACCGTTCAGATTGTCAGCATCGCCGATGAACTCGCCATCACCGCTAATCATCAGTTCGCTGATAACGTTGTCTGGTGAAAAAGCGCTCAGCGGGACATTCTCCCACCTGCCCCACATAACAAGAGGTCGCTCGTGGTCGAAAAGGTATTCAGAGTGTATTTCTATTTCCGAACCAGTCGCTGTGAGTCTGGTGTAACTTTCCTTCAGGCCGGATGAATCAATATGCGCGGAAAAATCGCCACGTTCAAACTGCCAGTTGAAAATACTACCGTTGTAGGCTCTTAATAAAACAGTCGCCGATGGATTATCAAATGTACCCTCAATCCTGCCGCTGCCAAACAGCATACCGCTTATGTCTATCGGCATGTCATAATCGACAAAATCAATGTCGTTAAGATTGACTTCATCCAGTTGAAACTCCATGTTTACTGAATTCGGTCTTATGATTTTACCGTTAACTCTCATAATTCCGCCAGTCTCCGGCTCAATCATCACATTGCTGATTGTGATTATGTCATTTTCAACAACAATGCCGCCTTGAATATTTCCGCAGGGAACATGCATAACGCTGCCATCTTGAATATTCAGATTCACTTGCGCTTTGTAGTTGGCTTCCCTTGCTATTAAATTAGCGTCAAATTCCGGTTTCCCCCTGATATCAAACGGGATATTGAACTTGATGAATTCCTTAAAAAAGCCAATCTCAATATCCTTTGACTTGATATCGAAAACTCCCAGTGTTTCAAACGGTTTTATTTCACCGCAAATATCAATGTAACCACCGTTGCTTTCCTGAAAGCTTATGGATGGGAATGAAATTTTATTGTTGCGAAATTCAAAATCGCTCTCTTCAATTCTGAAATCCTTAGATGACAATGTTAAATTATCAGACCAAAATTTCCCTGATGCTACAATGTTGTTAATCACTCCTCCTATTTGGGCATCGATGTTCAGCTCACCCTTCATATCAGGTTGAATGGGAAGAGTATCCGGCAGAATCGAATCAATCGAGATATCCCTGGCATGCAAAGAGCCTTTTATTTCACCACTTTGAATGCCATTGATTTGAAAAAGCCCATTGTATGATGAACCGGCATATTCACCCTCCACGGCAATTTGGCATATATTCGAAGGAGATGAAAAACGAACTAAACACTTTGAGAATTCAACCTTGCCTGTGCCATTAAACGGAGACGTGAACTGCACCTTCGATGCATCCAGCTCCATATCGAAATTCACATCCGGTTTGCTGTCTGCGATATTTGAAATCTTTGCATCAAATTTCCCCTCAATTTTATCTGAATCAATCCCCAGGTTTTTAAGCTGTGGCAATTGGACATTCAGCAAATCCATGAACTGCCCAATTCCGGAAAGGTCTATTTTTCCACCCAGATGAATCTCCTCAGCCAGATTCCCCCCTCCACTGATTTCAACCACGGGGTTTCGTTTCCCATTAATGAAATTTCCTGAATGGTTCGAGTTATTCCCGGACAGCCAGTATGCCTTAAGTTTGGGATGCAGAACGATTTCGCCATCAATCAGAAGAATATTCCCGCTCATAAACAGGGGTAAATAATAAGAGAAGGCATCGCTGGAATCACCATCGCTACTGTTATTCTGAAAAATCTCAACACGGCAGTCATTCAGCACAAGTTCCATGTTGATTTTATCCCATGGAAATTCGGCTTCTTTTTGTTGCCTTGATTTGAAAACCTCCATCCAGTTGACAGAACCATCCTTTAACACGGCTTTAACAACCGGCTTGTTAATCTGTATATAGCGAATGGCGTTGACTGCCATATCCGGCTTGTTGATTATCTGCAGCCAGTCGGCTCTTATAACAGCGCTTTCGATATGAAGCAGCGGGGCGCCGTTTATGTCACTCATGGAGATATCACTTAGCGAAACCGAAAATGGAAATTCAGCGGTTAAACTGTCTATCGAAAGGTCAACGTTCAGCTCATTTGACGCCAGTTTTGTTAATGCCTCGATTATCTTATCCTGGTTGCGATTGATAGCGGCATTGAAGGAAGCCGAACTCATAAGAAGCACGCCGACCAGAATCAGCACTACGATTATTGCAGTTGTGAAACCATATTTTGAAAAAAATTTACGCACTTTTTAAAAATGTCAGAATTCATATAAAATCCCCAAATTGAAAATATCATCATTAAAGATACTTTCACCACCTACCACTATGAAGACATTATCTGAGATTCCAATTCCGCCATACATGTCGAACACCACATCGTTGGGGTCATACAAATCGCTTTTAATGAAGAAATTATCCAGATGGTAATCCAATCCGAGTCCAACTTTCGAGCGTTTAACGCCAAACCTGAGGTCGAAAACTTCATCCAGATTGAATCCCAGCTGCATGTTCAGAAGATTATCCTCTCCGATTTCATCGAGTCCAACTGTAAAATAAATCTGTTTCTCCGGGTTATACAAGTAGAAATCAACGCCGCTGAAGTATGTGTCCTTTTCCGGCCTGAATCGTGATTTGAATTCGCCTGAAAACTCAAGGTCTGAAACTTTTTCAATCCTGTTCTTCAAATCCTGGACTGTCTTTTTAGTGGTTTCAAGTGTATCACGCACAGAATGGACACTTTCCTTCAATTCGCCTTTAAGTTCAGGATCATCGGTTATTTCCTCGATATCCGCCAGGATTCCCTCAATCTGGTCCGCAATGCTTTCAATACGTTCGGAGATATTCTTTACCGAGTCTTGCAATTCGGGATCCTCCATAAGATCACGCATTGATTTACTAGCCGATTCGATATTCTCCATTGTGGATGTAATGCGGGGTTTGTTATCATCGACGATATCCGCCAGTCCTACAGTAATGCTTTCAACATTGGCACCAATGCTTTCAATCTGCTCTTTCACAGAGGCAAACAGCTCATCAATCGCATCTTTATCGATAAGTCCCTCGATATCGTCAAGCAAATCCTGGAACCTCTTAAGGACATTCAGTATTTCCTGGTTAAGTTCCTTGAGCTGCAATCCTGATTCCCGCACAACTTCATCAACGTGAGCGATTAAATCCTCCGGCCCTGCCTCACGCGACCCTTGAAAATATGATTCCTCCTCAAGCGGCGGGAAGACATCAATATAAGTAACCTGAGTATATTTTTTGGTTCCGCTGTCCCAGAATTTTCTTTCACCCGGAACGAACGCGTATGTTTTATCCACATTAATTGATTTGTCAATCTTCTTTACTTTTGCTCTATCAAACCCGGATTCGGATATTTCCACATCAACAATCTGCCCAATCAGTTTTTCCTCACCATCATGGAAGTAATGAAGCCAGTCGTTTTTCCTTACTTTGCTTTTCAATACTTTTACATAATAGCAATCTGGTTCCTCATCAGCATCACAGTCAAAATATCCGCCGGCAGGTTCGGATACCTCTATATATGAACTGCCCAGAAGACTTTCCTTGGTTATAATCACTTCCGCATTTTCATGGACAACATTTCCTTTTCCAAAGATACGCACTGTTACACTTACACCGCTCAACGGGCTGATGTCTGTCATTTCAACCAGCCCAACCTCCTTGCCGTTTATCTTGAATTTGGCGCCTTTATTCAAACCGCGAATGGATGCAAAATGAAAATGCAGGCGGTATTCATCCTGTCTTTTCCCTATAAATTTAACCACACCAAAATAAGAGAGCATAAGCAGTATAAAAAATACTGCCATAATTACCCAGAAACCAACCTTGGCGGCGTCTGATACTTTTAAATCCAATTTATCAACCTCGAATTAACAGGCGCATGTTTCACCAAACGCCATTTGATAAATTAATTATCCAACGTTTTTATAGAATGAATAAATTCATGAACCTCTTCAATTTCAGAATTCATTATTTCATCCGGAGTCCCGGTCTGTATTATTGTATTGTTGAAAATCGCGCTGATGCGGTCTGAAAATGCGAAAACAGAAGGCATATCGTGCGAGACAACAACGCTTGTCACACCGAAATCCTCACGGGTTGAGTAAATCATCTCGTTCACATATCCGGCCATTATCGGGTCGAGTCCGCTTGTTGGTTCATCATACAGAATTATGGATGGTTTCTCGACAAGCGCTCTGGCGAGTCCGGCCCTTTTCTGCATACCGCCGGAAAGCTCATCCGGGAAACTATCTCTCGCGTCAATCATCCCAAGCTGCTCAAGCACCTGAATGACTTTCTCCTTAATCTCCTTTTTGCCAAAAAGCCGTTTCTCCGCCAGTGGAAACGCGACATTTTCGAATACAGTCATTGAATCAAACAACGCCGCGCCCTGAAAAACCATTCCCATTTTCTGGCGAACATGATACAGGTTTGATTCTCTCAGATGGTCAATTCTCTCGCCATCTATAATAAGCTCCCCGCTGAAAATCCTGCAGAATCGCATTATCGTTTTAAGAAGAGTCGATTTGCCTGAACCTGAACCGCCGATAACCGTGATAATCTCCGATGGCTTAACATTGAAGTTCAGGTTTTCGAGAATGATTTTATCGTCATACCCCGATGATATCCCGTTCATCGAGATTATATACTCAGAATTATTTTCAATCCCTTTTTTCATAAATTAATCTATCATAATTTGACAATAGTAATCAGAACGTCGGCAAGGAAAATGAGAATCATGCTTGTTACCACACTTGATGTAACCGCTCGCCCAACACCGCTGGCTCCTCCCTTTGTTTCAAATCCCCGGACGCAGCCAACAATCGCGATAATCACTCCGAAGATCAGTGATTTTTTCAGAAGGCTTCGCGCGATATCCATCTCATAGAAATTCTTGACGCTTTCGAAATATGTCATATATGAAACTTCAAGCGGTGAGATATAGTGTACGGCAATGTAACCGGCATAAACGCCTACTATTGCGGCAAAGAGAGTGATTATCGGCACCATTATTATGCAAGCGAGAAGTCTCGGCACAACAAGATAACGAATGGGTGGAACTGCGCTTGCCCGCAGGGCATCAATTTGGTCAGTTACTTTCATTGTTCCGATTTCACTCGCGATTCCAGCTCCGGCTCGTCCGGCAATAATCAAAGCTGAAAGAACGGGCGCGAGTTCCTTTCCCATACTCCACAGCATTGCGCCGCCGATTAATTCCTCTCCATAAGAAAGAGACTCAATCTGCTGGGTTAGAATTGTCGCCAGTGTCATACCGGTAAAGCCAATACATAGTACAACGATGAAAATCGAATCCGCGCCAAGAAAAGACATCTGCTGAATCAGGGTATTGAGCCGAACTCCGCCTTTTAAAATAAATATCATTGCCCGGACGAACATCAGAATGAACTGTCCAATGAAATCAAATGTGTTAATCATCATCTGGACAAATCCCGCTGTAACTTCACCGGTTATGGTGAATGGCGCAAAAAATATATCTTTCGCGGTTTGTTCTATCTTTTGATTCCTGTTTGGCAATGCTCCAGAGTCCTGAACAACCTTAATATGTATTAAAGCATAAATTGTACCGATTTACCGCCACCTTTACCAGCACGAAATGAGCTCGATAATCCGCGATTGATTTTAATGTCATTCCGGGCTTGACCCGGAATCCATTTAATGCGTGTAATTGCATGGATTCTGAATCAAGTTCAGAATGACACCCTATCACCCATTTTGATTTAGATTTAATCGCGGATTTTAGGATAAAAATGCCAATGGCTAATATCGTGATTCTATGATATTTTACCAATTGTTAATGGAAATTCTTCAAATCATATTATTGCTCGCTGGCGGTATTGTTCTCCTTTATTATGGCGGAAAATACCTGGTTCGTGGTGCGTCATCCCTGGCGCTCAGATTGGAAATGTCGGAGCTCATTGTCGGAATGACGATTGTCGCGATGGGGACAAGCGCTCCGGAAGCGTTTGTCTCAATAATCGCATCCATCCAGGGAAGCCCCGGTATCGCGATGGGAAACGTCATTGGTTCCAATATCGCAAATATCGGACTGGCTCTTGGTCTTGCGGCAATTATCAAACCGGTTCTCACACAAGACACTTTTTTTCGACGCGAATTTCCATTCATGCTGATAGCCTCGATTACGCTTGCCGTTATTACAATTGACAGGCACCTCAGCAGATTTGACGGTATTCTATTTCTTATCTTAATGGCTATCTTCATCGTTTACTGCATTCGCAACGCAAAAAATGGGGTAAACAATTCATTATCCGATAATGATGCTGATATCCTCAAATCAAAATATCATGACATTGTTTTCATTGTGCTTGGACTGTTGGGACTTGCATACGGGTCAGATATTTTTGTGGATGGCGCAACCAGATTAGCTCGAATACTTGGCATCTCCGAGTTTGTCATCGGATTGACAATTGTCGCCCTGGGCACATCCCTCCCGGAGGTTACAACGCTTCTCGTTGCCACAATCCGGGGCAAATCAGGCATTGCGATTGGTACAATCATCGGTTCAAACATTTTCAACATACTCCTTGTATTGGGAATCGCCGGTACGATATGCCCGTTTAAAATTACTGAGGAATCGTACATGGCTGATATAACGGTGATGCTGGTATTCGCTGCAATTATCGCTCCGCTTGCATATTTTGGCAAACGAGTCGCAAGATGGGAAGGCATTCTTCTTTTGTCTGGATATATCGCGTACATAGCGTACATCGTAGCCAGGTCACATAGTTAGCCGTTGGGGAGCTGTTAAAAAAGCCTATTTCCACCGTAACCCGGTTCCTGTCGGCAGGCTAAGAACAGGCATGCCGTCCCGAATAAAATTAACAATTATCTGTAACGTGAATCAGGCATGCCGGGAACGTTGCTATTTATGCGAAACCCCGGTGAAGGGACGCCGGGTTACAATGAAAATTTACCTTTTTTAGAGACTTCATAAAGATAAAAATTCCATATGTTATACCGATATTAAAAGTGGACTCCGGTGTCGTTCCGACGTTGGAGTAAATGCTTCTTTTAATCAAACAAATGAGGTATCACACCATGCCGGGTGAATCAATTAATTCTCTGCTGAGTGAGGGACAGAAAGCGACCCTTCTGTTATCGCAGGAAGAAAGGCCATATCTGATTACAGTTGAATCAATGGGCGAAGATAGCATTGAAATCGCCGCTCCACTGATGAAAGGTTACTATATCCCGGTTGAAACAGGAGCACAGGTCGAACTTCGTGTCGGGAATGACACCGGTTTGTTCAAACTGCCGTTTATTATATCCAATCGCAATGCCGGCAATCGCAATACCCTTACTCTCACACTTAATGGCAGCATCGACAAAGTGCAAAGGCGCGAGCTGTTGCGGATGAGGATTTTTGTCGATTTTGACCTTGATTTTCCATACGGTGGAGTTTACAAAGCGCCATCGGAATTTAAACTACTGCACGGTAAAAGAGGCAATCTATCCGGAGGCGGACTGTTTTTCCATGCCAACAAACCTCTTCCTGTCGATTTTAAAATGAATGTCCGTTTAAACCTTGAACCGCATTTCACCCGTCCGGTAATAGCGCAGGTTAAAGTTGTCCGTGTTGAGGAAAATCCTTTTCAAAATGATATATTCGGAATCGCTATCGAGTTTATCAATATTCGTGAGGGTGACAGGGACAGGATTATCTCGTATGTTCTTCATAAGGAAAGAGATATAATCAGGCGAAGCATTAGTTAAAATGAACTTACAATTTGATTGGTAGTTTAAAATAGCTGTTAGAATCAGCAGTTATAATTAGCAGAGGGTTTAAGAGCCTGTCGGAGAAGGTTGTTTTAAATCTCATCCCCCCCTTAATCCCCCCGCGAGCAGGTGGGATTTTTTTTCATTTGTAAACAATATATCTGATCCATATACTATCGAAGGGGATAAACAACACTCTCCCTCCCCGCTCGCAGGGAGGGCTGGGGTGTGGGCTTCTTGGGGCTGTTGAAAAAGGGATAGATTTTAATGTAACCCGGAATGCCTTTATAAAAAAACATGAATCAATTCTGCAACGTTCGCAGGCATTCCGGGGTTCCGCATAGATAGCCACTTCCCCGGCATGCCTGATTCACATTATAGATAATTGTTTCTTTAGTTCGGGACGGCATGACCGGGTTACGGGGAAAATAGGCCTTTTCAACAGCCCCTTCTTGTTTGCGATGCGTTTCCCAGTATGTCAAGTATCATGTCTCATCCTCCGCTTTAAATAAGCCTCCTTATTTGCTATCCTTTGCCCGAATTTATGCAAATCCACATTGGGGTTGAATCATGACACACGCGCTATATCCGGGAACTTTTGATCCAATCACCTATGGCCATATACGCATTGTCGAGAGAACTGTTCCACTTTTCGACAAAATAACCGTTGGTGTCAGCTGTAACAGGTTCAAAGACTTGATGTTCACTACCGATGAGCGAATTAAAATGATTCGGGATGTTCTTAGCGACTGCCCAAATATCAATATTGTCCAATACGATAACCTAACGGTGGAATTCGCAAGGGATATCAACGCAGATGTGATTATAAGAGGTTTGAGAGCGGTAACGGATTATGTCAGCGAGGTTCAGATGGCGATTATGAATCGTTCGATTGCGCCTGATATCGAGACTTTGTTGATGGTATCCGAGGAAGGCTATTCATTTGTGTCATCCAGCCTGATTAAGGAAATTGTCTTTCATGGCGGACCGATTGACCATCTTGTTCCTGAGACCGTTGCAAGTAAACTAAGAAAGAAGTTAAAAGAAAAACTTGAATAACCGTAATAAATTTTGCTTGACACATGAAAAGCGGGATTTTATACTATAAGTTTCGCTATAAAATCAGGAGCAAGGAATAAAATGGCTCTTCCAAAATATAAAATATCTAAATCGAATACACGTACGCGTAAAGCGCACTGGAAGCTCGCGATTCCAACAGTTGGCAAATGCCCTCAATGCCAATCGCCAAAGATGCCTCACAGGGCGTGTCCATCGTGCGGGTTTTACAAAGGCTCATACGTGCCGATTAAGAAGAAAAAATAATGTATGGCAGTTTAAAACCAGGTGCTTTAATTTCCTGGTTATGTTATTTTAACTAATTAGTTTCTGTTCCTTTTATCTCGGAGGTAGAGATGGCAATTACTGACGAACTGAATGACCTTATAGCATCTAAATTATCAGTGGACGTTTCGCAGGTTACACCAGAGGCTAAATTCATCGATGACCTTGGCGCTGATTCACTTGACCTCGTTGAGCTCGTAATGGAACTCGAAGAGCATTTCAGCATCGAGATTTCCGATGATGATTCACAGAATTTTCAGACAGTTAGCGATGTAGCTGCTTACGTTGAAGGCAAGAAAAGCGAATAAGAGCGAAACATGCTCTTGCCACTTACCCAAGCCTGAGACATTTCCAGGCTTGGGTAAGTGAAATTCTCACAGGCTCTTCTTCGTTTTTCTCCTGATAGAACAGATTTTTTACAGATTTTCCAGTTTCCAGGAGATGAATTCGTATTGGCGAAACCTGATTATAATTTCAAACGAAGAATTAAGCGCCTGCTAAACCGCTTTGGGCTTGAGCCGAAGAATTATGATTTGTATTTCCACGCTTTTACTCACACATCAGCAGCGGAAAAAACATCTGAATCGTATGAGGTCCTTGAATTCCTTGGGGATTCGGTGATACTCATCCATGTGGTAAGGAAGCTGGTGAGAAAATATCCTGATGAACGCGTAGGACTGTTATCAAAAGCAAAAAGCCAGATTGTCAGCGGAGAAGCGCTGGCAAACGTGGCATTTGAGCTGAAATTGGACAAGTATGTCAGGATAGACGAATCAATCCTGAAATATGGCAAAGGCATTTCCACAAATGTAATGGCGGATATTTTTGAGTCTTTTGTCGGCGCGATTTTCACTGATCTGGGCATGCGAAAAGTAAAGAGCTTTCTTGACCCCACTCTGAAAAAAAGCATAAACATTGACCTGAACAAACGCCGCGAGGAGGACTTCAAGTCCATTCTTCAGGAGGAAGTACAACGTTCATTCAAACAGATACCAATATATGAAATGATTAAAACATCCGGGCCTGACCACGACAAGGTTTTCTATATCCGGGCAAAATTACGCGGCGTGAACATGGGCAAGGGAAAAGGCAGGAACAAGAAAGAAGCGGAGCAGGAGGCGGCCTGCAAAACACTCAAACGGCTTAATTTTTATTTCAACCAGATAAAAGGAAACAGCAGGAAAAGATAAGCGTTCTGTTACCTTTTAAATGCTCATGATTACTGTTAAAATGTTCCCCCTGTATTAACTTGTTCTGATTGAAATCTCTGGCTGGATAGTGCGTTTGATGCGTGCCTGATTTTTAAATGCATCTTAAGGAAATTGAATTATACGGTTTTAAATCGTTTGGTGAACGGGTAAAGATTGAGCTCAACCCGCGACTGACCGCTATTGTCGGTCCAAACGGCAGCGGAAAAAGCAACATTGTGGATTCCATCCGCTGGCTGCTTGGCGACCAATCCTACAAAAGCCTTCGAGTGCCATCATCCTCCGAGGTCATTTTCAAGGGCGCGGAAAACGATGCTCCTTTCAATTTTTCCCATGTCGGAATAGTTGTCGATCTTGAGAACGAAGGCGAATTTCAAGTCGAGAGAAAATATCATCGGTCCGGTGAAAATGAATATGTTCTCAACGGCAAGGTTGTTCGACTGAAAGACATCCGCTCACTTCTTTCAACAATGGGATTCGGCCTTGGCTCTTTGTCGATTCTGTCACAGGGGCAGATTGATTCCATCCTTTCGCTTGTGCCAACCGACAGGCGCGCCGTTCTGGAAGAGGTCGCCCAGATTTCCCACTTCAAGGAAAACAAACTGAGGATGTTGAAAAAACTCGATTCAACACGCGAGAACCTGAATCGCATCGAGGACATCATCAGGGAAATAGAAACCAGAATCAGTGAATTGTCTGAGCAGGCTGAATCAGCAAGGAAATTCCATGAACTGGACAACCGTCGGAATGAGCTGCAACTTACTCTAACATTCAAGGAAACTGAAAGGCTTGTTAAAAATATCCGAAAAAACCTTGCGGAAGTTCAGGAAAAGGAAAAACTGATCTTTGATCTGAAAAACGAATCTGATGATATTGACAAGTTAATCACAAATCTGGAAACAGAACTGGAGGAACTCAGGAAAAATTTTGAGCGGGAACTGGAGAAATCACGGGTAAGGTCGCTTGAGATGGAGAAGAAGCGATCAGCCATGGAACTCGCGAAAAGTGAACTTGATTCGCGAGTTGAAAAACGCGAAGCCGACATGAGATCAATCAGGCGGATTGAATCTGAAATTGCGGATTTGCTTAACCACATTGCGGAAGAGCGGGAAACCCTTGATAAATCATCCTCTGATCACACTGATGCAAAAAACAGGCTGAATGAAACTCTCAAACAGAATCAGCAGATTATTGAAAACGAAAACAAGCAACTGGATGAAATCGAACACAGGCAAACCGATATCGCGGAGCTGAAGGGTGAGATTGATTTGTCGCATGGTCGAATAACCATGCTTGAGGATCGCCTGACACGCTCAACCCAGTATTTAGAAGAGGGCGAGGAAGCGTTTAATGACCGTTCATCCGAACTTGACCGTCTTGCCACTCACACAAAAGAACTTGATGCGGCAATCGAAAAATCATCCAAAGAAATAAAAATAGTTGAATCTCAAAAGGAACAGGCTCAAACTCAATACAATAGTACTGAAGATGAAATCAAACGGATTCAATCTGAACTTTCATCCTTGAAGGAAGAATTAATCGGCGTTTCATCGGAATTGAGATTCCTGATGGACCTTGAGAAAAAACTCGCCGGATATCATACCGGCGTCAAACGCCTGATAGAGGCTGACAGAAAAGGTGAACTTCAGGGAGTAATCGGACCGGTTGTTGATTTACTCAAAGTTGATGAGGGATTTGAAAAAGCGCTCGAATCGATTCTCGCGGGGCGTGGGCAGTATGTCATCGTTGAATCATTCCGTGACGGCCTTAATGCTCTTGAATTCCTGAAGAAAACAAGCGGCGGTCGGGTTACTTTCATCCCCATGGACGATTTCAAGCCTGATAATCATCAACACGCAGCGATAAACATTTCCGAGAGTGAGGGTTATCTTGGCAAGGCTCTCGATAAAATAAAAATCGACGAGCGATTCACACCGGTTATCGAGCATCTTCTTCGAGACGCGCTTGTTTTTACTAATCTGGAATCCGCACGTGACGCCCGTAACAAATACAATCTTAAACAATGGATTGTTACCCTTGATGGCGATATTCACCGTCCCAAGGGAATTTTCACAGGAGGGCTGACATCGAAACACGCCGAGGGCCCTCTTGTACGGCGTTCCCAAATCGAACAGATTGAAACCCGCAAGCGAGATTCTGAAATCGCTGAAAAAACTTTGATTGATCGCCTGAACAGCGCCAAATCACTGAGTGATGATCACTTGCGCAACATTACAGCTCTTGAAGATGAAATCTCCAGCATGCGCGAATCATCGAACGATTCAATCCGTGAGCGCCGTTATATTAAGGAAAGCATCGGTAATCTTGAAAAAGAAGTAACGGAACTTCGCGGTAAAAAAGACAAAATCGAAAACGAAATATTAAGCATCACAAATGAAATAATTGATGCAAAAAAATCGACAACCGTACTTGAAAAAAAACTTGACAGCATCGCGGCTATTTCTGATGGAGATGACACTCTCAAGGATAAAATCCTTCAGGACAGGTCATTAAGAGAGGATGAGATAAACCGTTTAAGGATTCTCATCTCATCCAAGGAACAGGAAAAGGAATTTATTAAAACCACAATATCCAATCTGGAAGATCAACATCAGAATCTGCTTGATGAAATTAAGGAGCAGAAATCGCTTTTACTTGACAATCTCTCACTTGAGGAAGATGCCCAGGCGCGCTATGTCAAATTGAAATGCCATGTTGACATGGAAAACGCGAATCTCGATTCTGAAACATCGAGTGAGGATCTTCTGCGAAAACAGATTGAATTAAAGCGCGAACAGCTGCACGATTCCCGGGAAAATGCGGCATTGTTGTCAGCTCAAATCGCTGAAACGGATGCTAAACGCGAAACTCAAAGTGTGAGAATTGCCAGGATGGAAACCGAACTTGTTTCGTTTTTAAAGGATGTCGCGAATGACGAAAATATTAAAAATGAGTATCCCAATCTTCTCGATACCGACAGCGAGGATTTCAACCGTTTTCTGGAATCCGAATTCATAGACAACCTTCCACCAAGAAAACAGCTCGTGGATGAGATTAAAACGCTTACAGATCAAATCGATGAAATCGGCGAGGTGAATATTCTCGCTGAGCGTGACCATGAAAACCAGCAAAGACGCAAGGAATTCCTTTACAACCAGCGCACAGACATAGTCAACAGCGCTGACAAGACAATGCAAACGCTTGCTGAGATTGAAAATGAATCGAAAAAGAATTTCAAAGAGGTTTTTGATCAGGCGAAAATCAATTTCGAGGAAATATTCCACAACCTCTTCCCGGAAGGCAAAGCTGAATTATCGCTGTCAGACCCGTCAAACCTGCTTGAGTCAGGACTTGATATAAGAGTCGAATTCCCCGGCAAGAAAGAGCTAGACCTTCTTCAGTTCTCAGGCGGCGAAAGAAGCATCATTGCAATCATCTTCCTTTTTTCCATTCTAAAAACAAAGCCTCCCAGTTTCGTGATTCTTGATGAGGTTGAAGCGGCTCTTGATGACATCAACGTGGATAAATTCATCAAGTTGATGAGGCAATTTTCAGACAAATTTCAATTCATCATTGTTACTCACAACAAATTGACAATGGAATACGCCGGCGAGTTACGGGGAGTTACCATGAAAAAAGGCGGCATGAGCCAGGTTGTCAGCATCTCGATTGATGACTGGCTAAGCGAATACGCTGACACTTTGAATTAACCGTTGCCCCGGGAAATGGATTTCAATCCGAAGGATTGTAGAGGTGATGCGTGCCGCGCCCCGGATGGCGCATCTAAAGAGGACGTAGCAAGGAGACTGTCTCAGAACTAATTGAAATGCACCAATAACCAGTAATTTTGTGCTGTGCGCATCCTGGGGCTGTTGAAAAAGGTTTAATAGACCAGAAAATCATAATAAAACCATCAAGTATATTAAATGTCATTCCGGGCTTGACCCTGAATCCATCTTCAAGCCTGGAAGACGTGGATTCTGAATCAAGTTCAGAATGACAATTTTCCATCTTTGAGGAAAGATAAAATTAAAACAGGGTTTCTCAACAGCCCCAGGATGCCCGCAGAACAAAACAGCAGCACAAAATTGTTAGATATTCACAGGATATTTACTAGATGTTTATAAGTTCTGAGACAGTTACCAAGCGGTGCCCCTACAATAATACTTGCAGGCAATCCTCAACCTACTGCCACAATCTAATAATCCGCAAACCAGCATCAAAAGCGCCTACATAGGCATAGTTGCCGCGCACGATAATCTCACTTACATCAGAAGGCAGTTCAAAAATTGTTACCACTTCCGGTGAAAACGGATCTGTAATGTCAAATATAATCAATCCCTCATCGCAGTTAGAGTAAACATAATTGCCGGACAGGCAGACATCATAGGGATATCCGGTTGCTTCATGCCCGCCAAGATATACAAGATGGCATGGATCATAGACATCAAGCAATTCAAGTCCGATTGATTCGAACATGGCATACACTTTGCCGTAACCCCAGCAGGTTGAATAACAGGGCTTTCCATTCGAATAAATTCCGCAATTGGAAAGGGTGGCTGGATTTGTCGCTTTTACGGAAACAATGCCGTTCCATCCCGCAGCCGCATAGATATATCCTGTCTGAAAAGTCAGGTCAAAAAAGTCGTACGGCGTCTGCAGCGATCCAACCTGAACAGGCGAAGTCGCGTTCGACGCATCCAGCAGAATCATGTCAGGATATCCCACGCCTGTCTGCTGTCCCCACAATCCCGCATAGTTACCGGCAATCTCAACGCCTTCGACATTCCAGTTTTCCCATTGAGGAAATTGGAAATTGCCTGTATATGTCATTTGGTTTGGGTTTGTGATATTCAACATCGCCATTCCATGCTGTTCATCCGCGACATACAGCATTGTATCCTGAACCCCGCAATCCTTCGCGTATCCCGGAGTATTTACATAAGCCAGCATTTCTGTTTCGCCGTAAGGGATCACGTTCACAGACCTGACTCCGCTCGCGCCGGAGGCTAAATAAACAGTCTGTTCATTAAGCGCGATACCATTAACATTTCCCAGTGTGATATACATTCCCCTGGGGATAAGTTCAGATTCACAGGACTCAAGGATAACCATGCCAGTGTCACCATCGGCGATAAAAACATTATGCCCCTGCACAAACACGCCTTTTGAAATACCGGGCGTGTCATACCCGCCAAGAACCGCGGGATTTGCAAGATCATACATGTTAATCACTTTCAAACCGGCAGTGCCATCCGCGACAAAAGCGAAATTATCGATAATAAAAACGCTTTCCGCCATTGCCTCGAACGATACAGTGCCCTTGAGAACAGGAAAGTACGGGTTGGATACATCCGCGGTTACAAGGCGCCCGTCCATCAGAATAGCCGCGATTCCGTTTCCGATATCAAGATCGCGTTTAAAGCCACTTACAATCAGGCCATTTACCAAAACCGGATCAGCGGGATTCGCAAGCGACAGTATTTCCATGCCGTCCTCGGTATCAAGTTTATAAAGAAAACCGCCATACGCTTTCAACGCGCATACGAAAGGCCGGTTCGTGTAAAAGGTTTTAAACACTGGCACTGACGGATTACTCACGTCAACAACAGCGACTCCCGAACTGGAATCGCCAACATAAGCGTATGTGCCATGAAGAGTTACATCGACAACATTGTGAATTCCAGTAACATAAAAAGTTCCCTGCAAATATGGATCCAGTGGATTCAGGACATTTATTATTGCGACCCCGTTCTCGCCATCCGCTACATAGAGCACATTCCGCTCAGAATCAAACGCGAGTTTTGAGGCGTAACCGTCGGTATCGATTGAAGAAAGAAACTGCGGCGACCCCGGAATTGTAATATCAAACAGCATTACACCAAGCACGCCGGCTGAAACATACGCGGCTCCGTTGTTGATAATCAAATCATCAAAACAACCGTTCAAGCCATCCGGTGTGATATCCACTGGATTCTCAGGCACCGCGGTCGATGATGATTTAACCTCAATTTCAAAAACCTGGTATGTTCGAATTTTGTTGTAAAGAAAAGGGGTTCTGCCGTCGCGCTTGAATCCAAGCATCGTACAGCTGCCGTCAGCCTCATCCATCGCGACCACAATACCGTAATACTTGCCTGGGGGAACCTGATTCTTGTTGGTTATTTCAGTACTGAACTGCTTTGGCATGGTGCCAGAACCCAACTCCCTGTCGATGATTTTAAGTTCATCATCAAGCGCGGGAATCGTGATGGCAATATATGCAATATCTGATTCAAGAGAAATCTCGCCAGCTTTTGATATTCTGAAATCCCAGTCTTGCGATACATAATAATCATCCTGCCAGTCCCAGACATCAATTCGCAGCTGCGCCGTCTGTGTCGGATCATTGCTTGTTAGGAAATTAAGGTAGTCGGGAATAGTGGCTTGAATTTTCCATGCTTCATGGCGATTGAATCTTGGCAGGAAATATCCGGGTGTCAGGCGATTGCCCCTTTCCCCATTCGGAACATCCCATCTCGCTGACACACCGTATGATGCTGTAAGTACCAGCAGAAACTGAACAGCATTTCCCTCTTCAACATTGAACAAGTAACTCGTGGAATTAAAACCGCTCCCCTGTGGAAATACATTATGGCCAGTCGGATGCAGAAGATCAGTGAATCCCGTTAGTTCGCTCTCAGGATCAAAATTACCTTCAGTCGCATCCTCAAATAAAATCTTGAACGGGTGATGGTCATTCTGTGATGGCGCGATTTCATCGATGAAAGCATCATAGGTGCCGGAGTAGCCATCAGCGTTGACAAGAAATCCCGGCTTGACTGTAATGCCCGCGCTGGGAAAATATACACCAGTGTCAGTGTAAATCAATCCCCATGCATCAAACAGATGAAGGTCAAGACGATTCTTCGCTGTTGGAGGCCCCGGTACAGGCAGATCAAAAGGATGGCGAATCGAGATTTGGACATCAATATATCCCTCTTCAGTAATTGTCACTCCGTCGATTCTCGCGCAATCCTGGCAGTAAACAGATGTCAGGAAGCTTGTAATATCGCCGAGAAACTGTTCGCCGAGTGATGCTCCCCGCGTGACAACAGGCGTCATTGACACATTTAAAAGTGTTTCATCTATGATAACTTTATAGATGCCAAACACCGTTTTATGCGATGAGATTGACGATAAATCGCTTTCAGCAATGTCGATTTGATTTTGTGCCGTTTCCATCTGAAGCGGGTCAGAACCACTGCACGATGACAGAAAAATCGCACAAGCAATAATTATTAGAAAAAGATATGGTTTCATGGTTGTTTTGGGAATCACAATTTTATCCAGTAAAGAACAATTTTTATTTCGGAATGTACTAATATAATATTTTACGGCATACTGGCGATTTGCTCAATCGGTATAAATGCAAAATGCAGTGACAATACAGCTTTCAGGCAATCAGACTGAAAGCGATTTACTGGCAATTAAGGAAATGATAAACTCAACTACTGCATCCGCATCATGAATCCGTAAACATCGATTGGCGAACCGTCATCAGGCACAAACTGGCCGCTTAGTGGAATATAAATCCTGTGGTTGTCATTGAGATAGTTGGGAGTAAATGATTTCAGTTTGATTTCGCCGCTAAAGTCGTTTGGGAACACAATGTTAATGTCATCCGGGTACGGGTCGGCTTCGAATCCCGTTACAACCTCATAAAACCAGGTCATATTGAAATCATCCAGACTAACATATTCAACCGTGTAATCGGAAATGTCAGTTATCAGATAATCGCTCAGACCTTTTAAATCATCCTTATTACCCGCATTTGATGGCATATACACGCCAAGCCACTTCTTGTAAGCGCCATCCACAGACAGTTCCAGCAAAGAGCCGGATTTGTCAAACAGCATAATCCAATCATATACTTTGACGGTAACCTGCGCTTTGTCAGCAGTCAGTGGTTTCTTCTTCAGGGGACCTCTCTTTTCCTTATAATATGGAAGTATAAAAAACTGCTCCTCGTGCTGAACCATCACTTTACCTTTGAAAAGGATATTTCCAAATTTTAAATAACCCTCTCCAATCTGACGCTTGCCGTTCAGTTCAAACTCATTTGAAATCTCATACTTAAGTTCAAATCGCTTTTCATCTGAAAACGCTATCATCCCGATGTTATTCTCCGGCTTGGAATCAATGAACAATCCCGGAGTAGCCAGATTAGCCAGCTTTTCGATTGGCACACCAGCGTTGAAATCATCCTTGTTATCCTCCAATCCCCACCACTCATCAGTAAAGGAATCGTAATACCGAATCATATTCGCGGCTTCCTGTGTGAAACTCCCCTTTTTGATTCTGGTCGCGGACTGGATAATAAGCACGCATGGCGGATTCTCATTATCCGCATCTGAAATAAAAATAAAATCGCTGTTCCGCTGCTGCGGACAATTCGAGGTCGTTACTTTTAAATCGTACTCAGTTTCAGTGCCATCATCATTGATAACAACAATCGGAGCTGAACCTTTTTCAATATTTTCAACGATTCGATTTGAATTCGGTTGCTTGTCCAGATGCAAAAGGTCGAATCCTAGAATTGATTTCACTTTCATTCCGTCTTTCATGCCAGCGACCCCGGCAGGCCCCTTTTCTTTTAGCTTCTCCACCACCACCACACCGTTCTCTTCTTTAATAGCAAGTCCGAAGCTGTGCTGAAGTCCCATGGATATCCAGTTTACAGGATCAAGCTCGACAGTTTTTCGAAGCAGTTCTTCCTCCTGCTTTTGCCCTTCACTATTCTGAACCTGGCATGATACACACAACGCAAGCAATAAAAGAGCTACTACGCATATTTTCAGGACTTGGAGCGCCATGCTAAAGCATGGTGTTATTCTATTATCAACTGGTCTCATTGATTCATATCCTCACGGCGGATATTTCGATTATTAAATATGGGTCTTCAATAAATCGTGTGGGTTATTTACACACCCGTAAAAAAAGGGGCATTCCCCAATCATGGGGTACGTCCACATGATGCTTCAAATCTGATGTTATCAATATACTATGCTGTAACCCCTTATTTATACTGTGTTTATTCACTTGGTTGGGACAATCCCCTTTTTTTACTCAATCCAGATTCAATCCACACGATTTATTGAAGAGCATTAAATATTTCACACATAAGCGACCTGTATGGTATGGATAAATCGCTCTTAATATTCTATCATGAATCGGAGGTTCTAAATAACATGAACATAGGCGCACACATATCCACAGCGGGCGGTTTGGAGAAATGCTTCGAACGCGCGGAAAAACTGGGATGCTCTGTAATTCAGATTTTCACCAAAAGCCCAAGCCAATGGAAAGCCAAACCGATTACAGATAATGTCGCTTACGATTTTCGCAAACGCTGGAGTGAATCGGCAATATCACATGTAATCGCGCACAACGCGTATCTGATAAATCTCGCTCATCCGCAGGATTATGAATGGAACAAATCATTCGATGCCATGCTGGATGAGCTCAATCGCGCGGATAAACTTGGAATTAAATGGCTCATAACCCACTCGGGAAATCATCTGGGAAGCGGTGAAACCAACGGCATTGAAAGAATCGTTGACGCTATAACGCGACTCCTTTATGATACTCAAGACCTGCAATGCGGTATTTTAATCGAGACTACAGCGGGACAGGGTTCCAGTATCGGAACAACATTTGAGCAGCTGGCATCAATGATTGAGAAAATCGATTGCGCTGAAAGAACAGGCGTATGCCTTGATACGGCGCATATTTTCGCTGCGGGATACGATATCAGAACCAGCGGTAAATTTGAAAAAGTTCTCAGGAAATTCTCCCGGACAATCGGGTTGAAAAAACTGAAAGCCATTCATCTTAATGACAGCAAAAAGCCTCTCGGCAGCCGCATTGACCGCCATGCGAACATCGGTGATGGCGAAATCGGCGTTGAGTGTTTTCGATTTCTTGTGAATAGAAAGCCGTTCATGCGAATCCCGATGATTCTGGAAACTCCGGGCGGGGAAAAAATGTTTGAGAAAGACATGATTCTATTACGAAAGCTGAAAACATAAAAGCCGTGCTGACATTGCGAAGCCTGAAAAATATTAAAAGCAGGTTGATTTTTTAATGGGGTGTGATTGATAATGATTGATGTATTTGCTTACAGAACTGTCAGCTTGTGGTACAATTCTATTTTGGTAAGTAACCCCAATTGTTGTTCGTTTAAGATATTTGGATCTTTAATAAATCGTGTGGGTTGAGTTTAGATTGAGTAAAAAAAGGGGATTGTCCCAACAACGTTTATTAATGTGATAAACACAGGGATTATTAATGAGACTCATTGAAACCATCAAGTTTGAAGCCTCATGTGAACGTACCCCATGATTGGGGAATGCCCATTTTTTTATGGGGGACAAATAACCGACACTATTTATTGAAGCGCCAGATATTTCATCATTCTCCATTATAAACTGGAGTGTTAGGACAATACTTGAATATTGAAGCATGATGATAATCAAATGACACAGGAATCATCGACATCCAATGAGGGCAGGCTGCATGTATATACGGGTGATGGAAAGGGAAAGACAACATCATGCGTTGGATTGGCGGTACGGGCATCAGGCGCCGGACTATCGATTTTGTTTATCCAGTTTGACAAAGGTCCGCCCGATGACAGTAATCTTTACTCTGAGAGAAAAATCCTGCACTCGATTGAGAATATTACATTGATTCCGACCGGATGCGCTCGTGTTCAATCTGATGGCTCTTTCAGAATGGGCACGACTAATGAGGATAAAATAGAGGCAAAGCGGGGACTGGATGAAGCCGTAACCGGGATTCGTGAAGGAAAATACGATTTAATTATCCTGGATGAAATAGTCACCTCGACCACCTACGGTCTCATTCAGAAAGAGGATTTGGAAAGCATTGTTAATTTGTGGATTGAATGTGGGAAAAAATGCGAACTTGTTTTATCAGGCAGAGGAGCATCGGACTGGCTTGTCAACCAGGCTGATCTTGTTACGGAAATGAAAAAAATCAAGCATTATTACGACAAGGGAATACCTGCACGTCATGGTATTGAATATTAATAAGTTATTACAGAGTGAAAATGAGCAATAATATATACATCGGAACCAGCGGATTCTCCTATGATGACTGGAAGGAGATATTCTATCCCCCCAAGATGAATCGGAAGGATTTTCTCGAATTTTATTCAAACTTCTTTTCGACGATTGAGATTAACTTCACGTACTATCAGATGCCGTTTGCCAAAACAATTGAAGCGCTTTTGCGCAAATCAGGCAACAGGCTCAAGTTCGTTATTAAAGCACATCAATCGCTGACACATGAAAGAGTCGAGGATGAATCCATATATTCGGAATTCCAGGATGCAATACTGCCTCTGGAAGACGCCGGACTGCTTACATGCATCCTGGCACAATTCCCTTTCAGTTACAAACGTAATCCGCAGAACATTGATTTCCTTGAGCGATTTATAAAACGTATGAACAGATATCCGTTAGTTGTGGAATTTCGCCACGCCTCATGGGTCAATGATGATATTCTTCAATTCCTCTCGGAAAGGGATATCGGATTTTGTTGTGTGGATGAGCCAAAGCTACCGGGACTGGTGCCCAAAGTTCTGACAAACACCAGTAAGATCGGCTATATAAGATTCCACGGCAGAAACAAGGAAACGTGGTGGAACTATAAAGACCAGTCAGAGCGTTACGACTACCTCTACCACAAAAGAGAAATTGGCGACTGGGCACGCCGTCTGAAGGAATTCCAGCCAAAAGTCGATGAGCTTTATGTCTTTTTCAATAACCATCCACGCGCGCAGGCCGTCAAGAACGCGTTTATGCTCAAACAGTATTTTGGAGAGGAGATCGATTATTCAAAGCATCCAGGCCTGTTCCAGCAGGAATTGGATTTTGAAGCGGAACAAAAAGAAAAAGCTACTGAAGATTCAGATAAGGCAGAAACTACTGAAGATGTAGATAAGGCAGAAACTACTGAAGATAAATAATCAGCTACGAAAAACTGAATTTTGCTAATGTAATGCCGGGAGTGTCGGCACACTTGGTCTGTTGAAAAAGGTGGGAAATGACCATTTATTGGTTTTTCGTAGGGGCGCTGCTTGCTGCGCCCTGAAGTTGCTACTTCTAATGCGGTACATCGGGGCGCAGCAAGCAACGCCCCTACATATCATGGTTTATCCTCATAAATAATGCTTTTCAATAGTCCCACCCTTGCCGGCGAAGAATTATCCATGCCGGGAGCTTCGGCATCCTTGCCGGAAAAGGGGCGTAAGCCGCAGTTTTTTTTACAGGGGTGCTGACGCACCCAACTTTCCGGCAAGGGTGCCGAAGAAACTGTCTCAAAACCTCCAAACAGCAAGAAAAACGTCATTCCGACATCCTACAAGCGAAGCGGTAGGATGGTCGGAATGACAAATTATATATGTCTTGGTGATGTTTTGAGACAGGCTCCGAAGCTCCCGGGGTAAAAACGTCCAGGATTGAAAATCAAATGCTTCGCATATACCCGAGTCTTCCGCCATCATCATTCCACGATATGTGCAAACGTGAATCGTCGTCAATATACAAATTATTAATCATACCCGGCACTCCAATATCGATTGATTCACTCCAGCTTGAACCGTCATCGCTGGTTTGAATTATCATGTTTCCTGCGGAATACAGGAGATACAGTTTGTTTGTGTTTGGGTCAACCCGCAGCGATGGCGCATTCGCATTGGTATCAACATCATCAATAACAACCGAGGTTGAGAATGTAACTCCGCCATCCTTTGAAACATTGTATCGGACATCATCATAAGCGCCGTCCGAAAGATCAATCCAGACAACATGGATATAATCGTTGCCGTCGCAGGCAACACATGCGAGTCTTGAATCATTATCTGATTCGTTGAGCTGGTAAGCCAGTGAATAGGAAACACCGACATCAGTTGACCTTGTCACGTAAACGCCGTCATTACCGGAATAATCACTCATGAAAGCGACAAAGATATTGCCGTTGGAATCACAGTCCATGACCGGGAACATTTCAGACGAACCCGTAGTTGGAAAGATATTGTAGCTAAGGTCAAGAGCAGGACTCCAGCTTGAACCGCCATTCAGGGTAGTTTGTGAAAACAAGCTGAAAGCAAACATTGGCGCGCCGTTTCTAATCGCGTGGATTATGTCGTTATCCACAACTTCTATGTCACAAAACAGCTCAAGATATGATCCGCTCATATAGATATCATTTTCGAATGTGATGCCGTTATCCTTGCTTCTAGCGTATTCCATGTACGAACCGAATCCGGAAAGGTCTCCTCTACACCATACGGCATGAATTGTGCCGTCCGGGGAAACATCGAAAGCTGGAGATAAATGAATTGAAGCCGGATCGGGGGAATTAACCATTGTCGCCGGGTATTCAAAAGTATCGCCGCCGTCAACACTTCTCATCAAGCCAATCTGCTGATTATCCAGCTGATCATCATAGGAGTAGATTAGATATATATTGTCGTCGTATCCGTTTATTCCCTCGCCACCCATTGAGCAACAATCAATAGTGGTATCGAATGTATATTCATCTATCAATCGCGGTGATTCAAATTCCAAACTATCGTCACCAACATCCAAAACAAGGAAATCATAGAGGATTACAGTCGAACCGGGCGACATTCCACCGAAGATTACATTATAAGTTCCGACTGATGCGCCCTGCGAATTTGTTATTTCCGCTGTGTATGTTTCAGTAGCAGGCTGATATTCAAGGAATGTCAATCCTCCTGTAAATGGCGTTGTATCAGCCGCCGCGATAACGACATCATCCTGATGATCCTTGAATTTGACGCTTATTTCAGCGTTACCGCCTGATGGCGTCATGTACGATGAAGTTTGGATATCATGGATTTCAAAAGGTTCAAGGCACTGGTTTGGAAACGATGCCACAATCAGATAATCCACAAGAGGATTCGCGCCTGTTGGAAAAGCGAGTTCAAGCAGTTCAGTATCGATTGCACCCGGACCCACATCAAAAGCCCTGTCGTCATTTTCCTTCATGAACGCTATCTGCGGATTGAATGGAAAACCGCCTGAAGGGTCAAACAAGCTTGTGTAGCTATCGGAATTAAGCACTTCCTTGCCATATAAATTAGTGAAAATCATTCGAACATCATAGACCTGCAGGGATGTTGGATTTTCAATCTTGAGTTCAATTGACATTACTTCATCGACATACGACAGGATTTGATATCTGAAACATCCTCCCGTACATCCTGACGCTATAAATCCTGTGATGTCATAATTGGCACTTCCCGCCCGTTCTGTAACTGTGATGGTTTCCGTGAAGGGGTCAATATCCATAGTGCCCATGAACATCAAACCGTAGCCGCTAAATTCAGGATTCATCAAATCGAAATTGCCAAAGGTCGTTTGGCATGATTCCGACACTGGAATCATTGGCTGATTTGAGGCATTGGAACAGCCGGATGTGAAAATAAACAAGACAAACAAAAGGAGAAGAAAGGAGAATCGCATGATAACGCTCCAAAGAAAGGATAAGAAATTAACAGCCTGCCTGTAATTTGATTTAACAAGCCTGCCTGAAATAATTATAATACCTAATATTTTATTTGCAATCCAAACGTGGATTATTCTGAAATGGACCATCCTTCCGGAAGGTCATCCTCTTCGATTTCCTTGTCTCTGCGAAGATCAACAGGCTGGACATCTTTCGATCTGGTTTCCACAATTCTATCCCCGGCATCTTCACTAAACTCCAGGGATTCCTCTGCAAAAAGCCTTTCCTTGCTGATAACCGCTTTATATTGCTCATAATGCCTTGCTTTCTGATTATCCATTTCACTTGTTGCTTTCATTATAATTCCCTGAAGGTAATCCTCAGCGGCATCAAATTGTTTTTCTACAATCAGCATGTCAAGTTTGATATCCCCCTCCCAGCCTTGAAGCTGCTCTCGAAATCTGCCTGTACCGGTAGGCGCTGATTCCTCGGCAAAAACCCTTGTGACAAGCCTTGCGCCTGACCGCCTCGCTTTGGATTTGCTTACAATGACCGAATGATAAATCAGATATCCCCACAAACCAATCAATGCCAGGAAGAAATTGATTATCACCATCAACCAAAACGGATAATTAACATCCTCAGCAGCTAGAACTGAACCCCAGTATCGATGGTTGAAAAAGGCGGCTATCGCGCCAATGATACATGCGCCGACAGTATAGAAACCTATTCCATACTTTGAATGGGATTCCCAGCCAAGCATTAGCATCGTTACGAAATACGCGATGAAAATAAATATCGCTATTACAGTTGATGCTATTGAAATCCCTAATGTTATCTCGACCATTTCAAAGACCCCTGTCATTTCAGCCGGCGTTGATTTTCATGTCCAACTAATTCACCAGCACAATTTACACCAGTGCAATTAACATTAGTTCACAAGCCATATTCTAAAATAAAATCAAGCCAGTTGAAAGAGCAAATGATTTTATCAATTCAAATTGGCCTAAATCTTCTCCTATAATAACATCGTCATGCGTGATGATTTTGGCGTAGGATATGTCCAACCAGGCACTGTATTATTATGTAAAAGCTATTGACAACGATATAACCAATACGTTATTATTCATTGTTAGTTGACGGTAGTAATTAATTCAAGATTTTTAAAAATATATTAGCATTACAAGCGCATTAACAGTGGACAATAAGTTACTGATTAGTACTGATTGGATAGAAAGCTTTTTTCACATAGATTTTGAATTTTGAATATAAAACAGGAAAAATCAGCCTGGAGGTGTTACGTTGAAATCACTTTACAGCGGTTTTGTAGTTATGGTTATGCTTCTCGCACTTGGCTTAAGCGCATGCTCAAGCTCATCACCACTTACACCAGTGGACACGCCTGACAATACGGCTCTCAACACAGGTGAGTGGAACGAAAGCTGGCTTGGTCTTTACGAGGTCTCGATTCATCCTGACCTTTCGTACGACCTTAACCCAATTCGCAGCTCAAGCGCGGTTGGCGATTTCTTTTTTGACCTTGACCTCGGCATTTATTTAAGAGGCCAATTCTGCCCGATTGGTGACTGTTTCAATATCGTATCAATCGGAGCAACATCAGATGTTCCCCCAAGAATCACCATGGACATCTCAATCAAACATCCTTTTGCTCAGTATAACTCAGCTGAGCCTTTAAGCGGCTTGAATCGAGCCGACCTGGATGTTTTCGACCCGAAAGTTGTAATCCTTACTGAAGGTGATACTGACAACCCGCTTGCTGGCGGTGTTGATGACACCCTTCTTACACTTGATGGTGGAGTATCAACAATCCTGGGCAACTTTGGATTTGTCCATGATAATGACCCCGTTGCTGATCCTCTGCTTTATGGCCAGCCAACCGACGCTCGACTGGTAGATGCAGGCGGTCAGCCGGTTGACCCGGTCACAAACAACACGGAGATTTTCGTCTTTACAAAACCAGATGCTTATCCGACCGCGGATGTTCATCCGTACAAAGCTGTCTTCGGCGGAACAGCTGCAGATGGCGGTACGAACAATCCAACCGCGAATGACAATCGAATGAGCCAGGGAGAAGCTGCAGACTCGGCTCATTTCGAGCTTAATGTCAGCGCTGGAAGCCCGACTGTCTCCTTCATCATGGGCGTTTCCGCAGCGTACGGCCAGTCAGCAGTTGGAAGGGACAATCGCGCTCCTGAGAGTGTCAAATATTTTGTCCCGGCATATCGAACACCAACCGCGACAGATGTTCAGGTTACAACAACCGATGGTACGATTGGTACAACTGATGCAACTGTTCAGGTTCAGGTTATTGACCCGCAGGCTGGAGCCCCACTCATGGCTACATGGCTAGATTATGAAAGCCAGGCTGACGGTGGCGGCGGAATTCCGCAGGGAAATCGTGATGGTACAGTCACGTTTATTGACATGAACATTGATATTGTTCAGGTATCCGTTCCCGGACTCGTTACACCTTATTTCCACGAATTTGCGCAGCTTGCTGCCTCCGGTGGAACTGGTGAACCGACAAACCCGTGGGTATTCGACATGGTTGTTCCTGAAAGCGGTGAGATTGCGGGAACCTATGACGCTTACATTCTTGTCAAGGACGATGTTTACGACAACGAATCAAGCGGCGCAGACTTTGAAACTCAGGCTTTTGTAGTCAAGAAGTTCGAGATTACTTTCAACTAAGACATTCCAGGCATTTGATATGAAATTGTCAGCCCGAGCGTTAGCTTGGGCTTTTTCTTTTCATTTATCAGGAATTGAATAAGAATAGCAATGGGTTTAAGAGCTTATCGGGAAAGCCATAAATTCGTCATTCCGACATTCGCGAAGCGAATGGTCGGAATGACGATCTCGTTCACACTCCCTGTTATTCGAATTTGGCATGGTAATATATGTAACCCAGTGTCCCTTCACCAGGGTATTTGCGTTAGTTCATCCCCATTTCCCCGGTTAATGAGAAACAAGACTACCTTCTAACCAAAAAATAATAACCGAGCCCCAAACGTTAGTGAGGGTGTTGGTGAAGCTTGAACCAAAATCGCTAATACCTCACACTAACAAGCCTGTCGAGAAAGGTGCCAATTTAATTCAAAACGCTGGGTGCCGCCCATACAGCCCTCCGGGCTTTATGGGTGAAATGTTGCGAATTTACACTTTCACCCATGAGCTATCAGGAGAATGGTATGTTTAAAAATCAACGATCTTTCAAAGCATCCCTTCGCGCCAAATTCAGAATCAATCCAATCGAAACAAGATTAACCAGCAGCGCGCTTCCTCCCTGGCTGACAAAAGGAAGCGGAATGCCTGTCGTTGGCGCGAGGTCCAGATTAACCGCCACATGAAGAAACACATTCAAGGTAAAAAATAGCACTACTCCCACCCCGGCAAGACGAAGAAACTCATCCCGTTCTTTCGAGACCACAGACAATGCGCACATTATCAAAAATAAATAGCACAAAAGAAGGAAAGTGCCTCCGACAAATCCGAATTCCTCAACAATAATCGCAAAGACAAAATCAGTGGATACAGCCGGAAGCGAGTATTTCATAATACTGCGGCCGATGCCGTTTCCCAGCCAGCCGCCGCGCGCAATAGCGCTCATAGCCTTGTTTACCTGATATCGTTCCTCAATGAGAGACTTGTCATCCGACTGCGCCCATTTACTGGCAAACGCCTTGACTCTTGCACTTTTTTCAGGATCAAGCATGATGAAGATACCGACTACAATAACGGCAATCATGGCTAATCCGATTACGTATTTCCAGTTTTTTCGCGACAGCAGCGCGACGATTATCGCCACAATCACGCATATGATATTCGCGCTGTGGTTCGGCTGAAGGTAGATAAAAACAAATGAGGCAAGCATTGCAAGCAAAAAAATACAGGCAAGAAAAATTGAATATAATCTTTTTATTTTGAAGTTCCTGTCTCGCACTAAAATTGATGCCAGCCCGATTGCAAGCGCGAATTTAAAAATCTCAACAGGCTGGAATCGGAAACCGAATATTTCAATCCAACGACGCGCGCCATGAATCGGGTCGCCGTACTTCAATGTGCAATATAACAAAATCAGCGAAACAATCATCAGGGCATGCCCGGTGATGAACAGTTGGAATGAACTGGCGCGTCGCACAAGGCAAGCCAGCCAGATTCCAACAATCGCTGTCAGGACGAATTTCAAAATGGACAGGTAATAGGTTTCCCCCATCATCTCAGTGCTTGAGTGATAGCTTAAGCCCATCGTCATTATGAATCCGACGCCAAGAAGAAGCCCAACGACCCAGATGATGTAACGTTCCAATCCGGAAATGCGATCTTTGGTTTCTGTTTTTGCCCGTGGCATATCCATTATGAAAGATGCTTCTCCATTATCGGAAAGAACAGTTCCTTGAAACGTTCCCCGCGTTTTTCAAAATTCTTGAATTCATCAAACGACGCGCAGGCCGGTGAAAGCAGCACTATACCGGCACCGGCGGATTCCCCAAACGCGCAGCTCACACATGAATCAAACGATTCGAATAATTGAAATTCAAAATCCCATTTGCCTGATTCAAGTTCCTCAGACATTCTTTTCCCGCTTGTGCCTGTAAGGTAAAGCTTGAAAGGATCATCACGCTCGCGCAGAAATTCCCACAGCGGAGTGAAATCGCTGCCCTTTTCGCTTCCTCCGAGAATCAGAAGAAGATGCCCCTCCTCGAAAGTTTTCAACGCGGTGATTGTTGATTCAACATTTGTCGCTTTTGAATCGTTGTAGTAACTCACTCCCTCAATCTCACCGAGAAATTCTATTCTATGCTCAATGCCTTTGAATTCATTCAATCCGGC
>JAGGVT010000125.1 GCA_021157815.1 bacterium
ATGCGCCCAAAACGGTAGATTTAAAGCGGAATACAACATAAACCACAGGTGAAATACGGCTTTTTATTGGGGACTTTTGTGAAAGGAGCATGAATGCTTGTTAAGTCAGGTTTTTGCAACGGTACCAATATAGTATAATTATTTGGAAAATATCCAGGGACTACAATTTGTTATTTAATAACATTATCAGGATGGGCTTATGTAATCATGCCGGTTCTTCCTCAAAATTATCCTCAATGCTGTCATTTCGCTTCTTTATCAATAAAAGTTGTATGGAGGTATTATGAGATTCGTTAACATATACAGGTTAATTCCAGTGTTGCTGTTGCTGTTTGTCATGACAGGATGCGGTTCATCAGACACGGCAATCACGCCATCGGAAAATGTCGATTCAGACGCTACTGTCCTTGATAATCACTACCAGCTTGTTATCGACCAGGACGCGGGAACATGCGAGTTGGTGAACAGGAACGCAGAATTTGATGTTACAGAGAATTTCGCAGTCAGGCTTCAAGGATATGAATGGGACCCTGTAAAGCGGCTTCTCTATGCAAGAGTCGAACTGGAGAATCTTGTCCGCACGATCTACTATGGTGTAAGGCTTGTGTTTGACAACACGGGTGAAAGGTGGATTGTCAATTCAGACGGTTATGATGATTATAAAATCACTCCTGACGGCCCACCGACGAAATTAATGCCCTTTATCACATACAAGCGGGATACATATCATCGCTCATTCCCCGGGCCCCAGAATGATTTACGTGAAATCTGTATCTACTGCCCACCCGACGCCGGCACAATTGATTTCTGGCTTGATGCTGTACAGCCGTGGGAAAGAGAAGAACCGGTTGTCGAGGAGCAGTTCTGCCACAAGACGCTTGCTATTTCCGCATGGGCTGTAACCGCTTTCTGCTATGATTTCCAGTCGCATTATAATGGCTCACACTGGGATGGACTAAACGATATCGAGGTGTGGGCTGATTTAAGCGGTGTTGGAGGACCATCCAAAGCTGAAATGTTCGATGACGGCATGCACTGGGATTATGAGGAAGGGGATTACATTTACGGAATTAGTTTCGTCCCTGACCCGATGGTCGATTTCGCAATGATTCCAATTTACTGCGAGGATTCAGATGGTTATGTTTCGCAGAACAAAGTCGCATTCATTCGCCATTACACGCTTCGCGACTTTCCAATTGACACAATTGAACAGGGATTCTGGAGCGAGCTTATGGGTCCCCATTACGAGATAATCCGTGATAATGTCCGCTGGGAGGAATTCTGGATTGAACATAAAGGTGCTCCAATTCCTCCACCCTATGTCGATTTCACAAGGAACATGGTTCTTGTCGCGATTGTCGGAATGGGCGGCGGCGGTGAATCAATCGAGATAGACAGGGCATTTATAAATACGAAAAATAAGCTGGAACTTCAGGCATCAATCTGGAACGGTACGAAAGGATGTATCCTGCCGATGCTTCTAACAAACTCATATCATATTGCGACAATTCAAAAGGATTTCCATTATCCTGATCCGAAAATACGCGGAAGGCTTTTCTATTGCGACGAGCAGATTCCATTTAATATTGTGGCAAGCGGTGATTTTTCCGAGATTCATGAACCTCGCCAAGTGCTGGTTGAGGACTGGGCGGCATGGGAAGCTCTTTGGGCTGAGCACACAGGCGGAACAACCGAACCGCCATTTATTGATTTTGAGCTCAACACTGTCGCGGCAGTATTCCTTGGCGACAGGGAGCTTGATGACACTTATGTCGATTTCGATAGAATCATGGAATATCAAGCGCCATCGAGGGAAATTTACTGGTCGGAGCATTATCCGGGCTACGGCTGCGAACTCGCGCCTCTGGACTGCCAGCCGTATTCAATAATCGTTTTCAGCAAGGCTGAATATTTCAGCTATGAGTTTTTCAACCGGCTTGTTCCGGATGATTGTGTTTAGGCATTGGAGTTTTAAAAAAGAGAAATGCTTCGTAGCCCGGCTTCTCATTAGCCGGGAAACCAAGCTGGCTAATTTACGCATTACCCCGGTTAATGAGGAAGCTGTCTTGGAACGTTGTTTTTTCTGTCATCCTGAGCGAAGCGAAGGATCTATTTTAGATAGTGTGGATTAATTTCATCAGGTTTAATCATCAACACAGTAGCAGTTAGTAAATAGTACTTAACATAAAAACCAGAAGAAAGGAATCCAACACATAACCAGGGCTTGAAACGTTTTATTACTTATCCCAAATTCCCCTATTTAAGGAGGATGAAATGAAGTTCTCATTCTTCACACGTTTTATTGTTGTGGTCGCAGTATTCCTGTTACTGTCTGGATGTAGCGGTTCGGATACCGTAATCACGCCGCCGGATGATTCATCCCTTATGTCGGATGGGCCATCAACCTGCGGTCACTACCAACTTGTTCTTGACGAAGAGGGAGGAAGTGTTGAGCTGATTAACAGAGAAGCATCATCCGATGTAACCCCGTACTTTATGGTCAGATTGCTGGACTATGAATGGGATCCGGCAAAACGGCTTCTCTACGCGACAGTTGAGCTTGAAAACATCGTCGATTGTGTGTTCTGGGGGGTAAACCTTGTATTCGACAACACGGGTGGACGTTTCGTTGTCAATTCCGATGGCTATCATGGTTTACACAATGATGATTCATCCGAAAAACCGAAACCGTTCATAGCCTATGAGCGCGACACGTATCACCGTGAAATGCCCGGTGTGGACGCTCGTGAAATCATCTTCCATGTACCACGTTATGTATGCAGAATCGATTTCTGGATCGATGCCGTGCAACCGTGGGAACGGGAGGAGCCGTTTATCGAGGAACAGTTCAGCCATCAGCTTCTTAAAATCTGCCCGCCTCCCGCATGGGCGATAACGGCATTCTGTTACGATTTCCAGACACATTACATGGACACATGGGGAGAAAAAGGGATAAACGACCTTGAGGTGTGGGCTGATCTGACCGCGGTCGGAGGAAGCGCGCATGAACCGATGTATGATGACGGCATGCATTTCGACTATGATGCCAACGACCATTACTACGCTGTTGTGTTCGAACCGCCTAATCATGTGAATTTCGGAATGATTTCGATTTACGCGAAAGATTCGGACGGCAACATCGCAATGAACAAAGTTCCGTTTTTAAGGCATCACACGCTGCGTGACTATCCATGGCACAGCACTCCGCTGGATACGATCGAAAAAGGATACTGGAGCAATGTGCCGGGTCCGCATTTTGAAATAATCCGAAACCAGCGTCGATGGACCGAATTCTGGATGGAGCACAAGGGCGGGCCGCCATATCCAATTCCGCCTTATGTCAATTTCTCGTATGAGATGGTAGTTGTTGATATCGCTGGCTATGGTGGTGCCGAGACACTGAATATTCATCACATCTTCGATAGTTATAAAGGCCTTCTTGAGGTTCAGACCGCAATATGGCACGGCACAAAAGGCTGTATTCTTCCTACGCTTGCCACGAATGCATATCACATTGTGAAAATCGAGAAAAACAATCTTGTTCCCGATCACCAGGTTAGAGACCGCCTGTTCTATTGCGATGAACAGTTGGCTTTCAACATTGTGGAGGATGGGTTGTTCTCCAATATCCATGACTCCCGCGAGGTAATAGTTGAAGATTGGGGTTCATGGGTTGATCTCTGGATTGAACACACAGGCGGAATGATTGCACCACCGCTGATTGATTTTGATGTAAACACGGTCGCGGCAGTATTCCTTGGAGATCGTGAGATTGGCGATACGTACGTTGAAGTTGACCGGGTGATGGATTATCAGGGGAGTTCGAGAGAGATTTATTACTCGGAGCATTTTCCCGGTTACGGCTGCGAACTCGCGCCTCTGGACTGCGCGCCATATACGATGGTTGTTTTCGCAAAACAGAACTGGACGGATTATGATTTCTTCTATCGCCAGGTTCCGGATGACTGCGTTTAGTTATGCATGTAACCCGGTGTCCCTTCACCGGGGTACCAGGGCTACATTCTATATTTGAATATCCATTGCAACAGGGGCACAGTAAGGAAGCTGTCTCAGAACCCTGATTTAAACATTATACATTGTCATTCTGAGCGCAGCGAAGAATCTATATGCTACTGTGTTAATGATTATATCTGATGAGAATTATTTACTTCATCGCGAATAGATTCTTCACTTCGTTCAGAATGACAGAAAATATGGGGTTCTGAGACACCTTCCGCGCTGTGCCCTTGTTTTATTTATTCTTGAAGCCTATGAAAAACAAGTAACCAGAAATCAATTTCCCCTGGCTACTGTGTAACTGAAACATGTAACCCGGTGTCCCTTCACCGGGGTTTTGTGTGAGCTAGTCATGCTTTGCATCAACACAATCAAATCAAAAATTCAACACCAGTTGCTACCAATAATATATCAGATTGCCTGATAAATCCTCTGTGAAAAATCTCACTTATCTGGTACAATTTATATGTGTTTATATTTATCTCTCCCGGAGGTGCAATTCATGAAGCACTATCGATGGGGGCTCATTTTGTTGTCCCTCTTAATCTCGCTTTCATTCGGGTGTTCATCCGACAGGAGTTCAACTCCGCTGACACCCTCAAATGACGCGAATTTACCAACTGATTTATCCGATGACTCTCACGGAATCATGGCATCAGGAACATTTGAAATTAATCCTGAGGACATGACCATTCAAGATGTCTCTGATCGAATCAGTTCTTTTCATTACAATATCACAACGTTCATTGGCGGTTATTTCAGATTCTACATTGAAAATGTCAGTGGACCACTCTGGACAATCAGGCTGGAAATAGAGAATCCGACCGCTCTTCAGGTCCACGATGTCAGGATAATCTACACTAATTTGTATGGGAAGAAAGTAGCGAACCCGGATGGATTCACCAATTTCCTTGATCCACCAGGTGGTCAGCCTTACAACCCGTTCCATTATTTCGCGAAAGAATATGACAACCACGCGTTCCCGATTGGTCCGGGCGCGATTGAGAATCAAGAACTTATTCTCTACTGGCCTGCAGGCGCACAGTGGTACGTTACCTACGCAATCGAATGCAGCCTTGGCGGAAACGCCGCTGAGCCGATTAAGATTAGTGAAATCGAGCAGGTTGGCGATATTACTCCCGCTGGTGGAGGAAAAATTATCACCTGTGATGTCGATGACTGGCAGGATGATATCAGCAGCGTTTGGATTTGCGCCAGCGATTTCAATTCAGAAGATGTGGAAATGTATCAGTATGGTGACTCAAACACATATATTGGCAGTCTCGTTAATCTGAATGGTGTCGTACCCGGCAAGCATATTGTCTGGATAAGAGCGGAATCTGACAATCCGAATAATATTAAACTATGGATGCCAATTATACTTACCGTTTTGGAAACGACTGATGACGCTCCGCAGTTTGGTTATGTTCCCTACTGTGATCCTGAAAACGTCTCGGTTGGAGTTTCCTCCAATTTAAACGGCGGGGCTGAGGATCCGCAGGGGGATGGCGTAACTTTCTACTGGGAGCAGATTTCACCGTCATCGCCAACAGGCGCGTTCACAGGTTCAGGGGGCGCAAACGCGTCATCCGCTGTCTGGTCGCCACCGCAGGTTGATGAGGACACACAGTATCTTATGACAATTCGAGTGGGCGAACAGTCAGGGTCTCAGATTTCAAGAGCGGTTGTCGAAATTATCAATCATGTTCCTCTTCCCCCTGAAATCATCAACGGACCGTTGATTGTTCCGTCGCCTCTTACTGAAAACACAAACGGGCAATTTTCTGTTATAGCGGAAGACCCTAATCAGCCCGGCATACCGGTTGTGTTCGATTATTACTGGGAGCAGATGAGTCCGACAGCCCCTACCGGTGTATGGTATGGAACATCTTATGGGCATGGCCGCTATCCTGTCTGGATTGCTCCTGAAGTTGGATCGGACACATCGTTCACTTTCCGTGTGACAATCACAAAGGATTGGACATCGCCGCCAATGACCACTGAGGGATTTGTCGAGTTTGATGTAACGGACGTTGATTAATTTATAATTAGAAATACACAAGAGACAAATAGACGCTCTGTCCTGAATTTATCGAAGGACGGGCGTTTTTTTCTTTGCCATAACAATATCTCCTCCAAACATACTCATCCTGCCAACTTGCTAACCTGCTAACTTACTAACCTGCTAACCTGCTAACCTGCTAACTTACTAACTTGCTAACTTGCTAACCTACTAACCTGCTAACTTACTAACTTGCTAACTTGCTAACTTACTAACCTGCTAACCTGCTAACTATTCTTTTGCTCTGATTCAACTTGGTTGTATAATACAAAATGAATACATGATTGATTGAGTATGGAGACTGACATGAAGAATGATATAGAGTACCTGGACAGCAGCGAAACAGAACAAATCGGGCTTGTTTTCATTATGTCAGGTGATGGCAAAGGGAAAACCGCAGCAGCAATCGGGATGGCAATACGTGCCTCCGGATGGAATATCCCGCTGACTTTCATTCAACTGATGAAAAAACGCACGTACGGCGAAATTCAAATACTGGAAAATCTCGGTGATAAATTTGATTTTTTCCAGATGGGGCGCGAAAAGCATGTTGTAATGGGAGACCCGTCGCAGGAGGATATCGACATGGCTAAACGGGCAATGAAAATGGCGCGTGAATCGATGGAATCGCGACAGTTCGACATGGTAATCCTCGATGAGGTGCTTACCGCAATGCAGTATGAACTTATAACGGAAGAAGACATTCTTGATTTAATTAAAGCGAGACCGCCATATCTTCACCTCGTGCTGACTGGCCGGGGAGTAACACCGGCGTTAATCGATGCCGCCGACTGCGTGACTATCATGGAAAAAGTGAAACATCATTTCGATAAGGGAGTTCCCGCGCAGAAAGGAATTGAATTCTAAAATTTGTAACCCGGTGTCCCTTCGCCGGGGAAATTCGCTGATTTATTGAATATAAGAGGTATTCTGAATTGATTGACGCCCTTTTGGAAAAGATAAAAAATGGAAATCCACGAGCGCTGGCCCGATTAATATCGAAAGTCGAGGATGAGAGTCCGGAGCTTCCTGAGATAATAGCGCGAATTTATCCGCATCTGCACAGCACATTACGAGTGGGATTTACAGGCCCTCCCGGCGCGGGGAAATCATCTCTCGTAAATAAACTGCTTCCCCTATTTAAAAAACGCGGACACAGAATCGGCGTGATTGCCGTTGACCCGACATCACCGTTCACAGGCGGCGCGATTCTTGGCGACCGAATCAGGATGATTGACCATCAGCTCGACAACGATGTTTTCATACGTTCGATGGGCACTCGCGGAAGCCTCGGCGGACTCGCGCAGCGGAGCCGTGATGTCGCCAAGCTGCTTGACTACGCCGGTTACGACATAATCCTGTTTGAGACTGTCGGAAGCGGACAAGTCGGAAGTGACATTTCAAAAAGCGCGGACGCTGTAGCTGTTGTCATGGTGCCGGAGGGCGGGGATTTTGTCCAGACAATGAAAGCCGGAATCATGGAGTTGGCGGATATTTACGTCGTCAATAAATCCGACCGCGACGGCGCCAATCACATGGTTCGAAGCATACAGGGAATGGTTGAATTGAGTGTATTTGAAACGGGATGGCGGCCGCCTACTGTCTGCACACAAGCGAATGCGGATGTCGGCATGGATGAGTTTATGCAAAAGCTGGATGAGTTCATCGCGTACCAAAAAGAGAACGGCCTGTTTGAGAAACGCCGTCGTGAGCAGTTAATCATGGAGGTAGGCGACATCCTGCAGGACTTGCTGAGACGTCAGGTTAAATCCGCATTCGACACCGGCGCGATTGAGGATGTCGTGCTGGAAAAAATAATCAAACACGAATCCGACCCCTACACCGCCGCACATGAGCTGCTTGAGCATAAGACGTCGTTGTGAAAAGCTGGATGTTGATTATGGTTTTATAGATGTTGTTCCCTTGCCGTTTCCAAACTAAAATGGTACAATTTAATTTGACTTTAGTAATTCGGAGGAAAAATAATGAGATTTAAAAAATCAAAGTTAAAATTACCCCCCCCATTATTCTCGTGATTCCGCTATTATTCAGTATGCTATTCGTTCAGTGCTCGAAAGGCAGTGATACAATCATGCCGATACTGCCATCTGGTGATTATGCATATCAGAGCGAACGAGTTCTACCGCCGGATGATTACGATTACGGTGATAGGTCAGGTTATCAAAATCGAACGAATGTACTCCTTCAGGTAACCGCGCCTGCGGAATATTTATCATCGCAACTCAATCCTCCGCTGGTTACAGATAATCAGCCGACATTCTCTGCAATAGTGCACAACAATATTTCACGATTATCTGAGGATGATTTCATCGCCACTGTCGATGGCGAACATGTCCGATGTATGTTCAATCCTACGTTAAACGAAGTTAGCTTTACACCGGCATCACCGCTTAAAAACGGCAACCATCACGCGATGCTGATTTTCAAGAACCCGGACGGCTCTGCGCGAAGTTTGTACTTGTCATTCAGAATCGACACCAATCCGCCAAACATCAACCTTGTCATGTGGAGTAAGGAACATGATTATGCTCTTGTGATTTTTGACAGAGCAATTGAACCTTTTCGATTAGCAGAACCGTCACGATGGCTGTTTAACGCTGAACAAAACATATTAAGGGAAAACGTTATCGTTGCTGGAAACATTACTGTGTTGCTGCCCTTGACAAACGATGCGTTTAACTTGAATCGAAACAAGTTACCTTTAACTGTATCATTTACTGATAAAAATGGTACCGCTGATTATGTTGTCCGTCGCGGCGGTTCGATGATTCGCAAAGTACAGGGTGATCCCCCCTGTGACTGCAGTGAGATTGATATTATCATTGCACAGGAACATCATTTCCTTGAAGCGGGTGCAGAAGATTATGCCTTTTGCTACACAGTGAACAATCCGAATAATTGTGATCTCACGATGGAATGGGAAGGATGGTCGCTTACCCCTGTTGCCAATGTTGATCCGACAATCGGAAGCAATTATGATCTTAGTATCGACACCTTATGTGCCGGAACAGGGCAAGCCGGTTTTCCTGGCGTTCCCTATCCGCTGGATTTCTCGATGCCGTTGAATCTCGGCGAAAATGAAATGGCGACTGTTATATTTGAAAGGGAATACAGCCACAGTCTGAATGTATCTTTCTGGGCTGACTGTACAACTGAACAACGTCCTGACGACGATCCTCATGAAACCTGGATTGCGGATCAACATTTCGCTTTCTACGAATCATTCGACTGCAAACACCCTGTGTTCGATGAGGAACCGATTGTCCTTTACGGCGATGAGGCAGCGTATTTTATCCATTATGGATTGATGGAGGGGCTTCCGCATAATCCGTATGATTGGCCAACGAGAATTCCGTTGGCTGGTGAGGATGTAAATGGTGATTTGTATTGTTTCAGTCTTAATAGAGCCTATTATAGCTTCCTAATGGAACAGCTTGTTCTGCATAATTGCGATCTGTTTATTATCACGAAGGCATCCGATCCAATTACCGCACTTCGTCAAGGCAATATGGCTCCTCAGCAGATGGTGCTGGATTACAAATATACTGGTGGGACATACGATTATGGCAATTCATATGTGGGCGGTGATCCTGGCACTGGAAACATTGTCATCGACAAGAAACCATGGGCTTGCAGGTATCCGGGTTTTATGCAGGGGGAACTTGAACTGTTTCATTGGCCAGATGACGACTGGCCTCTATATTTAGAGGAAGGTGGATACAAGCACGACTGGTGTGGCGAGGAAATCGCAATCAAGTGGTGGAATCTGACTGATATTTTACTCGATGATGGCGGTGTGAATATTGAAGGAATCAAGGTGCGAATAACAGACAACACACAGCAAAAACCATCCGGCTACCACGGCAACTGGCGTCGAAGCGCGGATGTTATGGAGCAGTTGTGCGCTATGTCTCCAAGAGGCGGTTCTGTACATAGGAAAGGCGAGGGACCGTTTGATCCAGCAGTTGAAATTCAGGTTGAACCTGGCATTCCACCAGAAAACCCAAATGATCCGCAATTATACTGGATTGATGGTCCAGCTATTCCAATCTTCGGCTCGAAGGAACATCCAACAGATGATGAAACACCGATACCTTCCTATTGTTGGGATAATTGGGATATGTACACTCTTCAACACAAATGGCTGCCTTTTGATTATGATATAGGCAATGATCATGGTGTATGTCCAATGGGTTCTTTTATTCCAAATCTGGATGATATGCGTATTGGAGAAATTAAAATTAGAATATGTATAAACTTCGATTGCATTTATGCATTCAGAATTTATGCAATCGGTCCTGAAGACAAGATATACGACATCAAACCAGACCCAAATGAAGATAATATCTATTTCACAAATATTAATGACTATAGACTATCTTGCTGGTCACCTCTGCCTTTGCGATGTCTTGATGACGGTTACATTACGTGGGACATTTCAGCATTGCCATGTGGTGAATATAAAATCCATGTTGAAGCTTATAGTGAAACTGTATTTAAATTATTACAAATACATGCATGCATACCTTCTCTTATAGAAACTGCGGAAAGCGATACGCTGGAACTCGATAAGGTTAAGAAATCTGATTTGGTCAGAATTGCTCCGATATATGATGGGGATGGTTATCATGAAACGAGCAGTATTCTTAGAAATGGTTACCGACCACGTAACAATCATGAAACTGAAGAGAATAATTGTGATGAAGATGAAACAGTCGATTGCACAAACTATGTAACACAGCTTTTGCGTAGATTGGGACGACTGGATCATGACACTCACATTGATACACCAACTGGTGATTATCCTATTGATCACTCAAGGGCATCATGGTGGAATACAGATAGAGAAGATGAAGTTAATCATCTGGAAGATCATCAATGGTATCTAATGGAGAAAGGTGATTTGGTTACACGAGATCCCAGATCATGGACCATTCCGGATATTCCACATCATGTTATGGTTTTTGTTAGAATAGATGATGATGGAATACCTGATGATTTAGTAGGCCCCTTTCCTGATGATTATTACGAAAGTATTGGCTATGAATATAGCTATGAAGAATGGGAATCAACTTCTGATAATGATGATGGTGTAAGATTGCACACGAGAACTGGTGATAGTAGAACCCATTTTCGCCAATGGCTTGATGATGTTGTTTTTACCAATTGTGAATAAACTTTGGAGGTCGAAATGATTAAATACATAATTACTGCAATAATGCTTGTTCTCTTTATTTTACCTGAATCTTCATTAGCACAAGATGTGTATACAGCCACAGTTCTTTACACAATTCCATGGGGTAATGAACCGGATAAAATATCAAGTGATTTTCAAACTATTTCTTATATTGGGCATAATGAAATTTTTGAACCGGGTCCATGGGCTATTTCTGATTCAGGTATACTTGTTGTGGTTGAAGAGAATCAAAATGGTCGCTTAATAATGAAATTTGACCAAAACGGAGATATGATTGTTCGAAAAAACCTTGCAACAGAAGGTGGTCATCCAAAGGAAATAGCCATCCTTAATAGTAACGAGGTTGCACTTTACAATAGCGCTGTTCCACAAAAAATTTTTATTTTAAATACTAATCTTGATCTTACTCATGAAATCTTGTTGCCAACTAACAATGATGGTTATGTATTATTCAATTTAACTCCTACTTCTCAAAATTCTTTTTGGTTAGCGTTTTTCATCATTGAAAAGATTGCTGATGTTACGTACAAGCAATATTATAAAACTGAAATATTTTTAGATGGAACTTATTCAACACCATTGCTTATATGGGATGACGTTAGCAATACCGGAACCCCTGGACGATTTATTAGTCCCGCAGGGGAGCCATATATTTTCCCGACTGATGTTTTTGGTGATGTTTATCTTGAGAAGTACACAGATGTAGGCCTTGAGCTTAAAAAACACAGATTAAACGAGCAAGAAACAGCTTATGAAATAATATATACTCACACTTCAGTATCAGATCCTGGATGGGAGAATTTTAATCAATCTCAAAACGTAGGTGCAAGACATTTTGTTACTTGGCAAGGTGATTTCTACACTATCCACGCAACAGATGCCGGTATGGTCTTAACCAAATACACGCTTAACCATGATCCAGTTTGCGATCTTCTTGTTGTTACTCCGATGCCGTATCAGGGACCGTCTCCTGCAGCGATTGAATTCGACGCAAGCGGTACGTATGACCCAAATCCAGATGACGAGCTCACTTTCGAGTGGGATTTCGATGGCGACGGCATTTTCAATGAACCTGTTGATGATGCTTACACAGGCGATCAAAATCATCCAACGCATGAATATACTCAGAATTACGAAGGCTTTGTAACCATGCGTGTAACTGATAACCATGAGGGCGAGTGCAATTCGTCTGTTTATATCAACGTTGTCATTCAGTAATCCACGAAAAAAAGGGACATCGTTCTTTTATTTCCCTGATTAAAACCTCACGCCCTATCCAGCGCTTTGTTGGCGAGTGTGTCGGCGCGGTTGTTTTGATTGCGGGGGATGTGTTCGATGTCCCATGATTTGAGGAATTTTAGTTGCTGGATTACGAGAGCGAACAGCGGTTTCAGCTTGGCATCCTTGACTTTGTATTCACCCGATATCTGCCGGACAATCAACTGGCTGTCCATGCGGATTACGAGACGTTCGGGGCGCAGCGATGACGCCTCTTTCAGCGCGAGAATCAACGCCTGATATTCCGCCTGGTTGTTGGTCATCGTGCCGAGGAACATCGAAATCTCTTTTAGCGTGTTTCCCGATGAATCCAGTATTACCGCTCCGGCGCTGGACGGGCCGGGATTTCCCCGTGATGCGCCGTCCGTGTATATCGTGAGTGTGCCTTTTGTTTTAACTCGATGTTCAATCGGAGTGTCATCATCGACAAGTTGAAGCGGTTTAGCGGCAGGCTTGGTTTCGGTTTCTTTGATTTTGTCCTCATCAGATTTGCTGTCGGTGGAAACGAGCAACACGACAGCATCCGCGGCGATTCCCTCTCCACGGCCGATGAATCCAAGTTTCTCCCATGTGGTGGCTTTGATATTTATCCGATTGTCGGGGCAGTTTAAATCATCCGCGATATTGCCCCGCATTTCATCCATGTAATCAGCGAGTTTCGGAGCCTCGGCGTGGATTGTGATATCAGCGTTGTTGATTGAGTAACCAGAGTTTTTCATCATGCCCGCTACTTTTATCAACAGTTTACGGCTTGAGATGTTTTTGTATTCGGGATTTGTATCGGGGAAATGCCGTCCGATATCGCCCTGTCCAAGCGCACCGAGGATTGCGTCGATGAGCGCGTGAATGGCAACATCAGCATCGGAATGGCCATCAAGACCGAGCTCGTGTTCAATTGTCACGCCGCCCAGAATCAGCTTGCGATTTTCTTTAAAGGGATGGACATCGAATCCATGGCCTATCAGCAACATAATCACCCTCCGAGTTGAATTTGCAATTGTATACTAATCTGTTTTGGGTGGATTCTGCAAAGAAAAAATGAAAAAAAACCCGACTTATAATCGGGGCGATAAAGAGATATCAATTTAGCTAACCTGCTTTTCGCGTGCTTCTTTTCAATATGATGTCTCCAATTACATTATTCATGCGCCTTGTGTCGATTGGCTTGACAAGGAAATCATCCACGCCGGCAGTTACAATTTCCCTGATCACATCAACATCATTTTCGGGAAGTACGGCGATTAATCCTGTTTTGTGCGACAAGATTCTCAGCTGGCGGATTGTCTCAACTGTACTAACCGTGTCATTATAACCGCCATGCTCAATAACGCAGATATCCGGCTGGTATAAAGCAAAGGCGCTTTCGATATTTTCATTGGTATCAAGCATTTTTACATCATAAGAGCAATTCTTTTCGAGCATGGTTTTCAGAATTTCTCTTAATGTTTTGGATTGGAAAACCAACATGACCTTTCCCCCGACGTCAGCCTTGTCATCCAGCAAACTCAGGTTAACATTCTTAGGCTTGAAAACATCAAGCTGAGCTTTAAGTTCCGCAACTTCAGCCTCTTTTCGAGCGGACATTTCAAGGAGACTTTCCACAATCTCCAGATATTCATGAAGAGTCAATTCAGCCATCCCCATCATCCTTGTTCTAAAGGCATAATAAGCTTACTGATAATAGTATCGACACAGATAACGAAGTTGTTAACTTTTAATCATTTCAAGTGGGATAAATTGACGGCTGGATGTGATAAAATGATGTTGCTGTCCTTTCGACAGGCTCAGGGTATATCCTCGAACTTCGTTTGAGGATATAGCGTAGTGCGCGGTCGCGTAATGCTGATTCCCTTCGGGGATAAGTATTATGAGGAAAGTCCGGACACCACAGGATCAGGATGCCGGTTAACAGCCGGTCGGGGTAACCTGCAGGAAAGTGCCACAGAAAGGGAAACTGCCTACGGCCTGAAAAGGTCCGGCGATGGTGAAAAGGTGAGGTAAGAGCTCACCGGTTTCTGGAGTAATTCAGAAAGCCTGGTAAACCCCATCCGGTGCAAGTACGGGAACTTATGGCTTGATCCGGCTGTTCCCAAAACGCATGAGGTCAGCAGCGATGCTGATCCCAGATAGATGGCCATGATCCTTTAGCTTTGCTTTAGGATACAGAATCCGGCTTATAGCTACGCTATATCCTCAAACGAAGTTCGAGGATATATCCTGAGCCTGTCGAAGGGCTATACATGTAACATGATTTTGTGTCATTCTGAGCGCAGCGAAGAATCTATTCGCAATAACGTAAATATTCCTCCTTAGATATAATCATCAACACAGTAGCATATAGATTCTTCGATACACTCAGAATGACAATGTATCCTGTTTAAATCGGGGTTCTGAGACAGATTAACCGGATACGTTCCTACGAAAACTCCATCATTCCTTAAGTTGAAATCAAACCTCCACACGCTTTTCTTTCTTTCGTTCCATAGCGTATTTATGCGCAGCCTGAATAAATCCGCGGAACATCGGATGCGGTTTAGCAGGCCTGGACTGGAATTCAGGATGGAACTGGCTCGCGATGTAGTACGGATGATCGGTAATCTCAATAATTTCGACCAGCAGGCCATCCGGCGACATACCGCTCATGCGCATTCCTGCTTTTTCAAGCATTTCGATGTAGTCGTTATTTACCTCAAGACGATGGCGGTGACGTTCGATGAGTTCCTCACCATCAACGGGTTGATACAACTCATACGCAAGTGTGCCCTTCACAAGTTTGAGCGGATATCCTCCAAGACGCATTGTTCCGCCCTTGTGTGTGATTTTCTTCTGCTCCGGCATCAGGTCGATTATCGGTTCGCGTGTCGCAGGATCGAATTCAGTTGAGTTGGCATCCGGCATATCACAAACATTCTGCGCGAATTCAACCACCGCACATTGAAGCCCGAGACATAAACCCAAAAATGGAATCTTATTCTCACGCGCGTACTTGCACGCCAAAATCTTGCCAAGCGTCCCGCGATCACCGAATCCGCCCGGTACAATAATTCCATCGTAGTCTGAAAGAAATTCCTGCGTACCCTCTTTCTCCAGCTTCTCTGATTGAATCAGGTCGAGTTCAACCTTGACTGAATTGAAAAATCCTGCGTGATAAGTTGACTCAATCACTGATATATAGGCGTCTTTCAGATTTGTATATTTTCCAACCAGCGCGATTCTTGCGTGATGCTCCTGATGCTGCACCGTTGAATAGAAATCGATCCAGTCTGTAAGATCAGGCTCGGAGCAGTCAATATTGAGTTTCTTCACGACAACATTCGCAAGCCCCTCTTTCTCAAGATTGAGAGGAACCTCATAAATGGACGGGGCGTCAATCGACTGGATAATGGCGTCGTCCTCGATGTCGCAAAAGAGGGAAATCTTGCGGCGCATTTCCTTGGTTAGTTCCCGTTTTGTTCTGGTCACAACGATATCCGGCTGGATACCAATCGCCCGGAGTTCCTTAACCGTGTGCTGTGTCAGTTTCGTTTTAAGTTCACCCTGCGGACCTACCGCGGGAATAAGAGTAAGATGTATGTTCAGGAAGTTTTCACGTCCGACATCGTTTTTAAACTGGCGGATTGCTTCCAGAAACGGCAGCGACTCAATATCACCAACCGTACCGCCAACCTCGACAATCACTACCTCAGCGCCTGAATCCTCCGCGATTTGGTGAATCCTGTCCTTGATTTCATTGGTTACATGCGGGATTACCTGGACAGTCGCGCCAAGATAATCGCCATGACGTTCCTTCTCGATAATCGACTGGTAAATCTTGCCAGTCGTCACATTTGATGTTTCAGTCAGGTTGACATCGATGAAACGCTCGTAATGCCCCAGGTCAAGGTCGGTTTCCGCCCTGTCGATCGTAACATAAACCTCACCGTGCTGGTACGGCGACATAGTGCCGGCATCGACATTCAGATACGGGTCGATTTTCTGGATGACAACTTTGACATCGCGGCATTTGAGAAGCCGTCCCAAACTGGCGGCTGCAATGCCCTTGCCAAGGGAACTAACATTCCCGCCTGTAATGAAGATAAATTTTGTCACATCTAGGCTCCAATGAATGCTCGAACTGATTGTAATAGTACATATTAAGTGATTTTTGCGGAGGTTTCAAGGTGCGATTTGGGGGATTTTTGCGGTTTTTTGTGGGTTGGGGGTGGATTTGACTAATCATGTGTTTGGGATTATGATGTTCGGAATGTTCAATCCTTGATATCGTGGTTTGATTTATTTGTTTGTAGCCCGGTTTCTCATTAACCGGGAAAATGAGGGTCAATTCACGCAACTACCCCGTTGAGGGGACACCGGGTTACGGGATTTTCATCAATAGCTACACCTTAAACACAAGGAGAAGAACAATGCGGAAATTTTTAACGAGCGTGATGGTAGTAGGATTTTTAGCGTTAATAATTTCGACAGGTTATGCCGAAGATGCGAAGAGTGAATCCGAAATTGATATTGAAGGCAGATTTAATGAGTGGATTGCTAAATATGGCGATATGCAATTGGATTATCACACAAACACTATTGATCCCTTAGATATTAATTTCCTCAAGGCGTTAGGAGATATAAAGCCAAAAGATATTGTGATTAAAAAAAACGTTTGCGTTGCAGAAATAAGCAAAGAAGTCAGGCATGCAATAGGATTTGACTACAATAATGCAGACATCAGTAATGAAGAATTGGCGATGATAGATTTTGGCAGAGCGCGAGAAAGCTTTGATTATGTTGTCAATCAATATTTAAAATGTCTTGAAAATCCCCATCTTGAGATAATAGAAATTTTGGATTTGTGTGATAGCCATCCTGTTGAAGATAAATTAAAGAAAGAAATTGATCATTACGCAAATCTTATATCGGAATTATTGAATAAAATAGATGCACTTGACCATTTGATTTTTGTGAAT
>JAGGVT010000002.1 GCA_021157815.1 bacterium
GCAAGTCCCAATCTATCATGTAGGTATTTCACTGCGAGCCATGAGACATTAATCTGGGCGAGAAAACACAAAAGCGCGAGGCATATTTTCAATTATCAAGCGATGAAAAATGGTTTCTTCCCAGAAGACAAGCTTAAAAACGCAGGAAAGCAGATGCGAAGTGTCTGGTCATTAAGCACTCCGAAACCAATTGAAAAAATTCACGGAAAGCATCCAACTCAGAAATCATACAAATTGCTTGAGCGAATTGTTCTTGCCTCAACTAATCCAGAAAATATGATCCTGGATCCATTTATGGGAAGCGGCACAACTGGCGTGGCAGCCTTACGGCATAACCGCAAATTCATTGGGATTGAGATCGACAGCAATTATTTTGATGTTGCTGAAAAGCGTCTTGTCGATGAGCAATTTGGGGAATTGAAAAATGACTGGACACCGCAAGCTGGTAGAATTCATGACTCTTCTCATGAGGCAATTCATGAAATGACGATAACGAAATAAGAACTTATTAAGAAATACTAAAAAAGCCCCTCCAAGACGGGGAGGGGCGTGATTATTTATATTTCGCAAATGTGTTTAACCGCTACGGCTCGGCGTAATATGTTCGCTGTGTGATGTACTGGTAGCTTGAGCTTTGATGCGCAACATAAATGCCGTAATTGTCATTATCCGTATCAAGATACTTTGGCGTATATTTGCACATCGGATTGCTTACTGTGCCAATGCCTTCATCCTGCCAGCCATAATCGTAAATTCTTATTTGAATTATATTGTAAGTGTCAATTCCCTGTGGATTTAATGATTTAGCTTTAATGAAGAGATTCCACAAGCTTGGAGGTTTGTTATTGTTGTTTTCAATTTCGGCCTCCCAGTAATCACTATAAGTATTAACCATCGGCTCAGCCGAACCGGTAATGCTGGCGCAGTAAAGCGTAACCGCGGAAACATCATTCTGCCAGTTCTTGACTTGGCATGATATTGTAGAAGAGCCGTAATGTTCGAAAAGGAAACCGTCCTGTTTTATATTGCTGATTTCATAGGGGTCGCCGCAGTGCTGCCAAAGCCATGCGGTCAGCTTGAAATTGATGAACAACGGGCTTCCGGGTGGGAAGCGGATATGCGCTGTTACAGTGTCAACATCATAAGGATTAAAGAATCTATCCGGATCGCTTTTCTTGAAAGCGAGAAAAGATCTTGCCTGTCCTCCAATAGCGGTAGTCAAACCGTCGAGATTATTCAGCTTTTGCGGATAGGTGATCTCAGTTATGTCAGTAAAAATCAGGCGTACATCGCTGACTCTCAAATTGGTCGGATTAGTAAGCTCGAAATCAGCGACGAGTTCGTAGTTTGATGGATCATAGCTGACAAAGGTGGCGAGAAGGCATCCGCTGCCTCCGCATGCCGGTGGAGAGAGCAGGCTGGTTACATCATAGTGGAAATTGGATTCGCGGTCGAAAACAATTTCAGCCTGTTCGTTTTCCAGATCGACTTTCAGCGTGTAATCGCCCCAGTCGGCAAAGGCATCATTCTCCTCCGGGATTTCAGGTCCCGTTGGAACATTCTTCGCGCTTTATGAGCATGACACAGCCAATAATCCCATCAAACTCACAAGCAGCATTAAAAGCAGATAGTGTTTCTTCATCATGGTACCTCCCAAATGTGGTTTTTCGAGGGCTACATTATAGCAGGGAAATAGTGATATATCATTATTTAACTAATATTTCTGGATTGTAATTCTTTAAATCAATGCAGTGAATAACCACGCCGGATAGTACATATAGAGTATTGCCATCTGGTGATAACGCTATCTGACTGTTGAATCTAAATTCTTTATCAATTGAACTCATTGAGTTGGAGTTGAAATCAATGCTTGCAATAATGCATGAATCATGAGCTTCTGGATGATATCGAGTTTTTATAAACGGTGAAAACAGGATGTTCCTGTTTTTGTCAAACGCCATATCTCCAAAATGAGTTTTGTCAATATCAAAAGAATTAACGATTTCATCCGTTTGCGTATTTATTACTGCAAATCCGGAAGATATATATGAAAGGATTATTTCATTATCGCGACCATTTATTAACTCTTTTGGACCTCCAGTAACTGAAATCTCACCTATTTCTTCAAGAGAATCCGGATCGTAAATCTTCAATTTAGACCACCCAGGACGTGTTCTATATGTACAATAGAGCTTGGTTTGTTCATCGTTTAGAACAATTCTATCGCCATATCTATCAATTCTAGTATCATTCTCAATCCTATTATTCTTAATGTTTATTTTTTTAAGTATTCCATCACCTGTGCAATCAGGGAAACCTTCAATAAAATAAACACTTTCTTTTTTCTCAGCTGGCAGTATTCTTAATAAATAATCATAGCAAGTAATGGAAAATTCAACATCTTCAAAACAAAGTATCAATTCATGTGTAGTAACATCAATTATTGAAATATCCTTCCATCCAAGTACATACAACTGATTACCCTGTTTACTAAACAAAACTTTGTCGAAATAATCCTGCCACTTGGATGTCGGTGAGGATGGTATCTCTACAGAATGGACAAGCCTATGATTAAAGGGGGAATAGAAATCAACAGAATGGTTTGTAACAACGGCAATTTCACCGGATTTTGGATTGACATCGAAATAATGCCCATTTGTCGAAATGGTTCTTTCATGCCTGGTTAATTGTTTGGTGGATGCGCATCCGGCAATTGCGACTGTGAGTATTACTGTGTATATAACCAGAGCAGTTCTCAGGTTATTCTCCATTACTGTTTTAATAAAAAAAGCACCTTTGCCAGGTGCCTGTAAATTCTCTTTTTTTAACCTACCGCACCACTACTTCGCTTCGGCGGGTTGTTTTGAGGGACGGGCGAATATTAATCGTCCCGCGACTGTATTCAAAATCGATGTTACGCTGACATTAATATCTTTTCCGATATAACCATCTCCACCCTCGACAACAATCATGGTGCCGTCGTCAAGGTATGCCACTCCTTGTCCGGCTTCCTTGCCCTGCTTGATAATCTGCACATGCAGATTTTCTCCCGGAAGAACAACCGGTTTTAGCGCGTTTGCCAGTTCGTTAATATTCAGCACCTCGATTCCCTGAAGGACTGCGACACGATGCAGGTTGTAATCATTCGTAACAATTTTGCCCTCGAGTTTCTTCGCGAGGTTTACAAGATGCGAATCGACGTCGGCGATTTCCTCCGTTGAATCCTGGAAATCATCGTAGATTTCGATTGGAACTTCCATCTCATCCTTCATGATGTTCAGGTTGTCGAGTCCGAGTTTGCCTCGATTACGCTTGAGCGGGTCGGGGCTGTCAGCGATTTTCTGGAGTTCCTTCAACACACTTGCCGGCACAATGACAGGCCCCTCTACAAAGCCGGATTTTATTATGTCGTTGATTCGACCATCGATAATGATATTCGTGTCGAGAATTTTCGGCGTTGATTCCATTGCCAGCGCGGCGATTCCGGTCTTCCCGAAATTCAGATGCGAAATCAGGAAACTAAAAATATAGACCATGATGAAGGTCATACTGGTACCGATGATTATTAAAAACGCCTGATTCTGTTGAGTGGTAGGCGGAATGACAATCATAAAAATCATTGTTATCATCAGATAGGAGATTAGAATTCCGGCAATCGCGCCGAATGTCCCGCCAAGAATTTTTAATCCTGATGATTTGGAAATGATGTCAAGAAACCAGCGGTTGAATTTAAGAAGATATTTGTACGCCACCCCGGCAAGCATAAATCCAATAAGCGCGCCGATTATTGTGATTCCAGACACGTTGGGGATAAAAGGACTGTCTTCCATGCCGGTGATTAACTGAGTTTTAGCGATTGCATAACCGATTATTGCTCCGAAAACCGAACAGACAAAACGCATAAATCTGGTGTCCATGAGGATAAATCCTCCTAATAAATGAATGAATAGTATAAATAAAAGCCATTTCTCAAAACAAAAGCAACGTACTCAAATTAAGTACGCATCTTAATATGAATCGATAAATAGTATTATCATATGATACACAATCATTATACCACCTGAGGATTTTCACGCAAGTTTATAGAATTTCAATAGAGCACGATTGCACATTCAGTAGGGGCGCCGCTTGGAAACTGTCTCAGAACATCATCAAAACATATATAGTTCGTCATTCCGACCATCTTACTCGCTTTGCTCGTAGGATGTCGGAATGACGTTTTTTTGCTGTTTGGAGGTTCTGAGATACCTTCCTTGTGTTCGCCCACTAGTGGGTTGCCTTGTATTTATGCCTAACTTTACGGGCGAACACAAGGTTCGCCCCTACATTAGCGCTTTTTCAACAGCCTTGGGACATCAGCGCTACGAGAATATGCACATTGAGTTATTTCAATTAATCACGATGTTGTCGAGGATGTTTCCGCCATTTCCTTCTCATGTTCAAACACGAGACCCTCATCTTTCAGGTCAATATATACGGTGTCGCCGGCTTTGAATTCACCCTTGAGGATCAATTCACTGAGCGGGTCCTCGATTTTATTCTGGACAACCCGCCTGAGTGGACGTGCGCCCTGGTGTTTCGAGAATCCGTGGTCAACAAGAAAATGTTTGGCTTCATCTGAGATTTCAAGTTTCAGGTCATGCGCTTTCAGTGATTCAGAAACTCTAATAACGAATCGGTCGAGGATTTTGGTGATTTCATTGTAAGTCAGCGGCATGAACAGGATTGATTCATCGAGACGGTTGATGAACTCAGGCCGGAAAGTTTTCTTCAACGCCTCCTGCACTTTTGGCTGGAATTGCCTGTATATCTTCTCCGCGTTGAATTCCTCTTCCTGGCCCATTCGGAATCCCATAGGCTCATTAACACCGACCGCTTCAGTTCCAAGGTTGGATGTCATGATGAGGATGGTGTTTTTCATATCCACTCTTCGACCTTGGTTGTCGGTCAGTATGCCGTCCTCCATGACCTGCAGAAGTATGTTAAAGACATCGAAGTGGGCTTTTTCAATTTCATCGAGAAGGATAACTGAATATGGCCGACGCTTGACTGCTTCAGTAAGCTGTCCGCCCTCATCATATCCAACATATCCCGGAGGCGCGCCAACAAGCCTTGATACAGAATGTTTCTCCATGTATTCGGACATGTCAAATCGAACCAGCGCGAGTTCATCACCGAAAAGGAATTCAGCCAGAGTTTTTGCAAGTTCGGTTTTGCCAACACCTGTTGGGCCTGTAAAGAGGAAACATCCCATCGGGCGGTTCGGATCTTTCAGCCCGACTCTCGCGCGTCTCAGGGCACGGCTGACCGCCGTGACAGCTTCCTCTTGGCCGACAATTCGCCTTGCCAGATATTCCTCCATCCTCAGAAGTTTTTCAGTTTCATCCTCAGCGATACTGGCAACCGGAATGCCAGTCCAGCTGTGAACGACATCAGCAATCTCATCTACCGTAACCATTTTTGGTTCCGCGGCAACGGCTGTAAATGGTGTTATCAGTTTTTCAACGTCCTCAGTTTCGATGCTGGACGGGTCATCCAGTTTGGATGTGTCTAATGTGTCGTCCTCCATATTCTCAACAGAGTCGTCGGAACTTTCGCTTATTTCAGTTTTAGTATTTTTTTCTTCTTCTACAACATTGATTAGAGCTTCCTCTATTGCGTGAACGCCAAGCCCGACACGCACTTTCGCGGCTGCTTCATCCATTAAATCAATCGCTTTATCCGGCAGGCAACGCGATGTTATGAATCTGTGCGACAGGTGAACCGATTGGAAAATCGCCTCATCGGTGAATTTGACGTTGTGAAATTCCTCGTACCTGTCTTTCAATCCCATGAGTATATCAATTGTTTCCTCGACTGTTGGCTCATCGACATTGATTGGCTGAAAACGCCTTTCCAGCGCGCCGTGGCGTTCAATATGTTTTTTAAACTCATTGGGTGTTGTTGCGCCGACGCATCTGAGTTTACCGCGGGAAAGCGCCGGTTTAAGAATGTTGGATGCGTCTATCGCGCCCTCGGCCGCCCCTGCTCCGATTATTGTGTGAAGTTCATCGATAAAAAGAATGATTTTTTCATCAGTCGCCTGGGTTATTTCCTTCATTACACGTTTAAGGCGATCCTCGAATTCGCCTCTGAACTTGGTTCCCGCGACCAGTCCCGCAAGGTCGAGAGCGATAACCCTGCAGTTGCGCAAGCTCTTCGGAATTTTCTTATCGACAATCATTTGCGCAAGGCCTTCAACAATCGCGGTTTTGCCGACTCCGGGTTCGCCGATTAACACCGGATTATTCTTGGTTCGTTTCGAAAGAATCTGAATGATGCGCTGTGTTTCACGTTTTCGACCGACAATCGGGTCGAGTCGATGTTCCTTTGCTTCACGGGTTAAATCGATTCCAAATTCATCGAGAGTCGGAGTTTTTGTCTTATGTTTCTCGGGCCGCTGCGTTGAGTTGATAATCTCAAGTGTTTTATTGCGCGCGGGTTGGTATGTCGCGCCGAAATCTTTGAGCATTCGATAGGCTTTTCCCGACGTTACTTTCATCAGCCCCAGAAGAAGATGCTCGGTTCCGATATGCTGGTGTTTTAGGTTGCGAGCCTCTTTATATGCATGTTCCAGGACTCGCTTTGTCGATGTTGAAAACTGGACGTTTTCGAAATCGTATGCGCCAATCGGAATTTCCTGCACGACATGGCTTCTGAGCCTGTCGATTGGAACGTCGATTTCCTTCAAAATGCGTACGGCGAACGCATTGTCATCGCTGATCAATCCCAGAAGAAGATGTTCCGTGTCAACGTAGTCGTTTCGGAAGTGTTTGGCTTCCTCTGTCGCTCGTTTAATTGCTTTTTTTGATGATGTTGTAAATTTTTCCCACATAGCTTTTTACGAATCACACCCGTTAATTTTAGTCAGATAATTACTTTCACGATAATTATACATTAAAAAACCATTCCAAGGATAAACCGAATGATTTCTCCCATTATGGACAGCGCATCATCGCAAAGGATTGCATGCTGCATAGAATAATATCGGAACTTTTTTGAAGTGATGAAACCAAACAGGCAAAACAGGAATCAGGACCTCAAAATCTTTATGTCACCTGAAAGAAAATCAGGTCTGAGTAACAATGACGGGAATCTGGCTTGTTACTGAATCATGCCCGTCTGAAACAGTAATGTTGATATAAAATGTCCCTGTATTATCAGTTGGCGCTATCCAGGTTGTGACAGATTCGGTTGGCGCACTCAGATTTCCATCGCCGCATGTCCAGGCGTACAACAGAGTGTCACTCGAGTCCGGGTCGTAGGCGACAACTGTCACAAGAACTGAACCGCCAAGGGGGATTGTATTCGGCACAGCGGTCAGTGTCAGAATTTGAGGAGGGTCATTGTCATCTCCTCCATTCTTATCGAACACTCCAAGCTGCCATGCCAGAAGCCCAAGCCCAAGGATGGTCTCTGTACCGCTTCCTGCCATCTCGGAGCATCCGGGTAGTACAAGGGAACTTCCCAACACAAACATAATAATCAGATATTTCAGATTACTGATTCGTTTTAACATTTCGTTCTCCATTATCGAGCTTAACGCCCATTAGCATTTTGCAACCATGATATTTTAACCTTATTTTAGTCTGATTGCATCTTTCATGTGAAAAGTTCATTTATTTAGACACCTGAAATGGTATTTGTATTTGACTTTTTAATCGTCGGGGTGTCGCTTGTTACGGCCTCAAATAAATTTGTACCCGGTACAAATTAATTGGCGCAGCAGGCGCGCTACAAGCGGCGCCTCTACTAATGGTATAATCAAAGCAATATAATATGTTTAAAAACTTTTCATATATCGCGGTTGACCAAAAAGGGAAAAAGCACCGAGGCGCTATCGAGGCTGAAAGCCGCGATGCCGCTATCCTGGCATTGAAAAAACAGGGGTTGTTCGCGACCACGCTGGATGACGGCTCCACGCAAACTGTTCCCACTGAAAGTGAAGGGCTGCAGTCGATTCTTGATATCTTCGGATTCACATTGGTTAACCATAAAGACATGGCTGTTTACACTCGAGTGTTTGCCGGACTGGTCAATGCAGGAATTGACTGGGCGGAATGTTTTCGCATTCTGCATGAGGAAACTGATAACACTCGTTTGAGAAAAATCTCCGGGAAAATTGCAGATGACCTTGGCAAAGGAGCGAATGTCGCCAGGACGCTGGCTAAATATCCCAATGTTTTCACACGCGTCTATCGAAGCATGATTTCAGCCGGTGAATCGACAGGACGCCTCGATGAAATCCTGAACCGACTTGCGGACATGTATGAAGAAGAGCACGAACTTCGCACCAGTATAATGTCGAAACTCTATTTCCCGATTGTTTATCTCATAGTCGGGCTTCTGATAATCGCCGGTGTGATTTTCATACTGCCGCGATTTATCACTACAGCGTATGATGTTTTTCCCGTTGCCCTTTTTTCCAGAGTGTTGTTTTTCTGGGGTTCAATCGCCGCGCTTGTGATTCTCGCGCGAACGAAACCGGGTTACAGGATTTTCAGAACTATAATAGCGTTCGTTCCCCCATTTAATGGAGTTTTGCGTAAAATGTCGCTGGCGCGGTTTTGCCGTATGCTCAGCGCGATGTTTTCATCCGGTGTTCCCATTTTGACCGGGCTGGATATCGCGGGTGAAACGTTGATGGAACCTGATTTGATAGCTGGTGTAAAGAGTGTAAAAAATGAAGTCAACACAGGGCATGACCTTGCGACAGCATTGAAAAAATCAAACGTATTCCCCAGATCACTACGCAGCATGGTCAGAACGGGCGAGGTCGCCGGGGATATCGAGGGCATGCTCGACAAAGCCGCCGATTATTATGAACTTGAAATCAAATCGAGAAGCAATCTGCTGGCTGTGGTTTTCACTGTGCTTGTCATGCTTCTTGTTATGGGAACACTTGCGATATTTATTATTTCAGCGTGGAGCGGATATTTCGGTTTCGTGGAAAGCTTTATGGAGTGGTGATATAAATTAATGTCATGATAATCGCAATCGACGGTCCCGCGGGAGCCGGTAAAAGCACTCTCGCAAAAAATCTCGCTCGACACCTCAAGATTCTATATCTCGATACGGGCGCGACATATCGTGCCGCCGCGCTTTTTGCGATTGAAGAAAAAATTGACCTCGATAATCCGACCCAGTGCGCTGAACTTGTAAACCGTTGCGATATTGGCCTGCAAACCATGGAAGACGGTAAAATGAAAGTTCTTCTCAATGGGCGGAATGTGTCCGATGAAATTCGAAAAAATGAAGTTTCAAACGCTGCAAGCAGGATTTCAGTCCATTCCGAGGTGCGGCATGCCCTTGTTGACCTTCAGAGGAGAATTGCTGAAAACAAGGACGTTGTCGCGGAGGGTCGCGACATCGGGAGCGTTGTGTTTCCGAATGCCGATTTGAAAATCTATCTTGACGCCCCGCTTAATGAACGAGCAGAACGCCGTATCAACGATTACATCGAGATGGGAGAGGCTAAATCTGTTGAGGAAATCGAAGAGGAGATGTCTGAAAGGGACAATCGCGACATGACTCGCGACGATTCCCCGCTTGTCTGTGTCAAGGATGCGGTTTATATCAACAACGGCAGGTTTCAACCTGAGGACACACTAAACGCGGTTTTGCAGGTTATCGAATCGATGAGGAGGTAGGAGCGACGCGTTGTGGTGCGGGTATCCTGGGGCTGTTGAGAAACCTAATTATGTAGGGGCAGGTCTCTGTGCCTGCCTTTAGGTTTGCTGTAAATACAGGGCAGCCACAGAGAACTGCCCCTACGGTTCGGGATAAAACAAGCTTTTTCAACAAGCCCATCCTGCCTGCATCTTTTCAAATCTTAAGTTATATTAAAAAATGCAGGCAGGATGCCCGCACCACAAAATTACTGGTTATTTGCACATTTCAATTAGTTCTGAGACAACCTCCAAGCAGCGCACCTAAGACAAATTAACCATCCTGCTTCGACTTATCAATTACTCCCTCGCTTATCTTCTCAACCCTCTGAGATAATTCAACCTTATCCTGTATTTCATCAAACATGCCTTGCTTATCCTCTGATTCATCAAACATGCCTGACGAACTTTCGCTTGTGCTCTCTTCGCCCTCTGTACCCATTATCATGCCTGAGAAGAAGCGGAAGTTATCATCCGAGCGTTTAATAATAGCTGCTGATTTTAATTTGACGTAAAACAACGTAACGTTCCAGAAAACAATCTCAGCGATAATAGCGCCGATTAAAACCCATGTGAGATTGACGGAAATATCAACAGGAGCGCCGATATAATTTGTTGCCCATACCGCGAGTGTTGCCAACGGAACAGTCATGGTTAGCCATGCCAGAGTTTGCGTTCCATAGGTCAGGCGTTTTTCCATTTCGTGGGAGCCGTATTCGTACGCGTCTCTCAATTCCTGTTGGTTTTTCAATGGTAGATTAAAAGCGAAAGCAAGGAGTGCGGACACCGGATGGTTGTCATCCTCCAGAAGAAGAATCGCTTTTTCCCTGTCACCGTTTGCGAGAGTTTGCGCGATGCGATTCATGAGGTTCGGATTGTCAACTGGCATGCGCCAGATGCGCGCCAGAAGCATCAGCACAAATGCCAATCCAATGATTGAGCCAATGACCAGGGGTATGAAGATTAATCCGACCATTTCAAACTGTGATTTTATCTCCCGTCAGATGCCTGTTATCGAGAAGGCTTTTGGCAAGCGCGATTGACGATTCAGTATCCTTGCTGCCTGCCAGCATGCGCGCGAGTTCCTCCACGCGCTCATCCTGCCTTAACTCGCTTATTTCAATTCCTGTATCTTTTGCCGTTTCAGATTTTACAGCTCGAAAATGCCTGTGCGCAAATGATGCCACCTGCGCAAGGTGCGATACGATAATCAGCTGATGGCTTTCCGCCAGTTCCTTGAATTTCTCTCCAATTCTGTAGGCTGTATCGCCGCCGATTCCCATGTCAGCCTCATCGAGAACCATAACCGGAACACCCTCCCGTTCAGCCCATAGAGCTTTCAACGCCAGCGTGATTCTCGCCGCCTCCCCGCCTGATGCTATTACATTCAACGGGCGCATCTCCTCCGCCTTGTTGGTTGCCAGCAGCAATTCAACAATATCGCTTCCATTTGCAGAGGGTGCATTATCCGGTTTCTTTTTGAAATCAAAAGCCACTTTCCCGTTCGGAAGATCAAGGTCGGCAAGATGTTTTATAAGTTCTTTTTCTATTTGTTTCGCAAGTCTCTTTCGCGATTGTGACAGTTTCGCTGTTTTATCTTTCAGCTGATTGCTTATCTCGGCAAATTCAGTTTTAAGCTTGCTCAAATCATCATCGCCGAATTGAATCAAAGCAACATCCCGCGCGAGATTATCACGCAGCTCGATTAACTCATTCAGTTCACGATGATACTTCCTTTTCAGTTTCTCAATCAGCGATATCCGCTCCTCAACCTCTTTAAGCCGTTTCGGGTCATCCTGTATCAATGCGGCTTTTGAATGCAGGTCCTTCGCGGTGTCCTGGATTAACTGCTGCGCTGATACAAGTTCTTCCAGACGGGATTGAAATTCATCATCGATATCAGCAAGTGGTTTGATAAGTTCTATCGCTTGAGTAAGATTATCATAAGCCGATGTATCCAGGCTATTTTCAGCGACAAGGAATTCCTGAGCGTTGATTGCATTTTTGCGAAGTTCACTCGCGCCTGACAGAAGTTGAAGCTCACGATTCAGATTGTCCGGTTCATCGACGGCAAGTTCAGCCTCTTTTAATTCCCTGAGCTGGAATTCCATCAGGTCGCGGCGTTCGGAAAGGCTGCGAATCCGCTCCTCATGCTCTTTTATCACATTATTCAGATTTTGCCACTGCCTGAATGTTTCGGAATGTTGCTTCAAAGTATTCTGATGCTTTTCATCGCCGATTGAATCAAGCACATCGAGTGCGGAGCGGTCTATAATCCGCGATGTTTTATCCTGTTGAAGGAAATCGACCATCGACTCCTGCAAAAATCGGACAATCGGCAGGTTTGCGCGACGCCCTCCCAGAAACAATTTTGATTTGCCATCCTTTTGCTTCAGGCGTTCAATGTGGATTTCATCCTCATCCTGCTCGATAAATCCTTCAGAGACAAGTTTGTTTTTCAGCGGGCTTGAGTCGGATATATGAAAAGTCGCGGAAATACTTACATTGTCTTTTCCTTTGGTGAAAACCTCATCGCCCCCTTTTGCTCCCAGAAGGAATTTCAACGCGCCCAGCACAAGTGATTTACCAGCGCCGGTTTCACCTGTAATGACATTGAACCCCTCATGCGGATGGATTTCAATATCTCTTAGCAGTTTGAATCCTTCTATTTTCAGTTCCTTCAGCATAGGTGCGGTTTCAGGTATTTTTCAGTTATTTAATGGATCAGTTTTAGGATGATGACACATCACCAAACATATAACAATGCGCTAAAAGGCGCATTTTGTCAAGGCAGTGAGATGAGATGGTAGTGGTCGCGTTTGATGTTTATCGCAGCGGCGATGTTCCGGGGCTGTTGAAAAAGGGATAGATTTTAATGTAACCCGGAATGCCTTTATAAAAAAGCATGAATCAATTCTACAACGTTCGCAGGCATTCCGGGGTTGCGCATATCTACCCACTTCCCCGGCATGCCTGATTTACCTTATAGATAATTGTTGCTTTGATTCGGGACGGCATGACCGGGTTACAGTGTAAATAGGCTTTTTCAACAGCTCCGTCCCATAGGCGGTATCGGCTACGCATCGTGGTCGATACGATTTGTGTTATTTTAAAGTCAGACAAGCCTTCCTTATGATAAAATCCTCTTATGATTCTTTTGGGAGATTCGAAATGACAGCACAAATCCTTAACGGCAAATCCCTTGCGAAAAAAATACGCGGGGAAATCAAACAAAAAGCCGCTGGCATTGGCAATGTTCGCAAACCCGGACTCGCCGCTGTCCTTGTCGGTGAGGATCCCGCAAGCGCAATCTATGTAAAGAGCAAAGAAAAAACCTGCAAAAAACTGGGATTCCATGCGGATACAAGACGCCTGCCCGCTGATATCTCACGCGATGAACTTCTGGCAGTTATAAATGAACTGAACAATGATTCGAAAATCGACGGCATACTTCTCCAGATGCCGATTCCAGAGCATCTCGACAAATTCGAAATGCTGAGCGCGATTTCAATCGATAAGGACGTTGACGGTTTCAACCCGATAAGCCAGGGGCGTTTGTTTCTGGACATCGATGGTTTCATCCCGTGTACGCCAAGAGGAATAATCCGAATTCTCAAGGAGTACGAAATTCCACTTAAGGGCGCGAATGCTGTTATACTCGGACGTTCCCTTCTGGTGGGCAAGCCTGTCGCGATGCTTCTGATGCGCGATCACGCGACTATTTCAATCCTTCATTCACGAACCAGGGATTTATCTGAATACACAAAACGCGCCGATATTGTTGTTGTTGCCGCCGGAGTTCCGAATATAATAACCGCTGACATGATTAAACCGGGCGCTGTTATTATCGATGTTGGCATAAACCGTCTCGATGACGGCTCCATTGCAGGGGATGTCGATTTCAAAGCCGCGAGCGAAATCGCCGGCTGGATTACACCAGTCCCCGGCGGAGTAGGCCCAATGACAATCGCAATGCTTATGGAAAATACATGGCTCAGTTACGCTAAACGTGAGGGAATTCAATCGTGAACATGATGCCGGACATACCTGAATTCATGAAACAGATTCAGATATACGCTGTATCTGAACTGACATCGCGTGTCAAAAGCACTCTGGCGGATGATGCTGAACTTCAGAATATCGCGGTTAAAGGCGAGGTTTCGAATTTCACCAAATCACACGCCGGCCATATTTATTTCTCACTGAAAGATGCAGGCGCGCAGGTTAGATGTGTTTCATTCCGTTCACGCGCCGAGAGGCTTTCCTATATTCCCAAAGAGGGCGATGAGGTTATCGCGTTTGGCTCAATCGATGTTTACCCGCAGGGAGGGTCATATCAACTTTATGTCGATGAAATGTTCCACGCCGGAAAGGGTGAACTTTTCGCGCAGTACCTTCAACTGAAAGAGGAACTTGAAAAGGAGGGCCTGTTTGATGTTGAACGCAAGACAGATATTCCCAAATTTCCACGTTTGATTGGCGTGGTAACATCTCCAAGAGGAGCGGCGGTTCGCGACATTTTGAAAATCCTGTCATCACGAGCGCCGCATGTTTCAGTCGTGATTTCACCATCGCTTGTACAGGGCGAAAGCGCTCCTGAGCGAATAATAAACGCGCTTGAAAAACTGCTGCGGCTTCAACCCGTGCCGGATACTGTAATTCTCGCGCGCGGCGGCGGAAGTTTCGAGGATTTATTTTGCTTCAACGATGAGCAACTTGTCCGCTATTTGTCGGATTATCCGCTTCCGGTAATTACCGGCGTTGGGCATGAAACTGATTTCACACTGGTTGATTTTGTGAGCGATTATCGGACTCCTACTCCAACAGCCGCCGCTCACGATTCCGTACCTGACAGGGATGATTTGAAAGAAGAGATTTCACAATTGGCGCGAAAGTGGGATGAATATATACGGGAGGGAATTGAAGGATACGATGAGCTAATCCATCAGATAATGTCGAAGCCGGTTTTCAGGCATCCCGAGCGCCAGTGGACGAATTACTACCAGGAGATAGACAATATCCGAGACAGAATCAACCGCGCGTTTATTGGGGAAGTGAATCGTAACCGGGCTGAAATAAACAATATTCTTGCGATTCTGGAACACACGAATCCGCATCGCCTTCTTCAAAAAGGATACGCGCTTGTCAATAAACTGCCGGATGATAAACTTGTTAAGCGCGCGGATGAGCTGAATGTTGGAGATGAAGTAAGAATCAAATTATCGCGCGGGAAATTCACCGCACGTGTCGAAACAGTGGAGAACGAAAATGGCAAAGAAAAAAACTGAAATGGATGAACTCACATTCGAGGATGCGTTGAATCGCCTTCGAGAACTCGCTGAGAAACTTGAGTCCGAAGAGCTCGATCTCGAAAATGCTCTTCAGGGCTATGAGGATGCGGTCAGGCTGGCATCCAGATGCCTCGAACTGCTGAAGGACGCTGAAGAAAGAGTTAAAATGATCGCTGAAAGCGAGGGAGCGAAAACAATACTCGAGGATTTTGACACCGATATTTCTGAATGATGCCTGTTTTTTTGTTAAAACCCATTGGCTTTAAATCCGATTAAGAGTATAAGTCATGTATCTTGCAACAAATACAGATAACCAGTTTTTAATTTTCTTTGATGATTTTCTGCACAATCAGGTGTTGTGGACAGCAATCACGGCATGGGCTATTGCAGTTATCGCAAAGGCGTTTGTCACGCTTGTTTCGCAGCGAAGGCTGCCTCTTGAGAGTTTTCTTGGACCCGGCGGCATGCCCAGCACTCACACAAGCCCTATCGCGGGGATGGCGTTTATGGTCGGTTTTGTCGAGGGGTTCGATTCAACTTACTTTGCGATTGGAATTGTTTTAATGTCTGTTGTGATGTATGACGCGTCCGGAATTCGCCGTGCGGCGGGCAATCACGCTAAAGCGATTAACATGATATTCAAGGGACTTCTGGAACGCGAACAAATCGGGACTGCGCAGCTGGTTGAATTAAGGGAACTTTTAGGCCACGAACCGATAGAGGTCGCTGGCGGCGCGATAATTGGCTTCCTTACAGCGTTCTATATCTATTCAGCCGGCATCTTCGCGCCAATATTGTAGATTTATTCCGATTCCATTTTAAAGTAATATATAATCTAATGAGTACTGCATAAATATTGAGTCAAAATAATCCAATGGCAAAAACTAGCAAAAACAACTTTCTGAAAAGTATAAAACTGAGGAATTTCCTGTCCTATGGTGATAAAGGGACAGAAATAAAATTAAAACCGTTAAATGTTTTTATCGGAGCAAATGCGTCTGGGAAATCGAATCTGATAGAAGCGATAAGGATTTTGAAAGCAGCTGCACAGACCGATCCTGAAAAGGATATTTCAGGTGAGATAAGCAAAAGAGATGGTATCTTAAACTGGATTTGGAAAGGTAAATCAAAAGAAAATTCCGCTGAAATACAACTGTATACTGATAGTGATCCTCGGTTGAAATTATTGATCGAATATAACTTGAAATTTCAGGAAGCAGATTATGGAAAATTTGAAATACTTGAAGAGAGCTTAATACGAAAAACAAAGATTCATGAAAAATCTCATAGACCAAAAGCGGATTACTTCTATTCTAAAGGTAGTCCTCCTATTTTAGTTACTTATCCATCTAGAGGAGAACAGGAATCTATCAAAAAGAATCCTATGCAATCTCTCGGTCATGCAAACGTGGAGGATCTAGATTTAAACAAATCGGTTTTATCACAACGAAAAGATCCGGTTCAGTTTCCGAATATAACATTTCTTGCTAATCAGTTTGATAAAATAAAAATCTATCGAGGATGGAATCTTGAATATGATTCGCCCATTAGAAATCCTCAAAAAACAGATAAATACCAGGATTTCTTGCTGGAGAATGCCAGTAATCTATCACTTATCATAAGTAGCCTATTAAAGAAATCTACTACACAGAAACAATTGGAGGATAATTTAAAGAAATTCTATCCGAATTTCGTTGGATTGGATTTTGGGGTGGAAGGCGGTATTCAAGTTCGTGTTGAAGAAAAGGGATTATACGAGAAGATATCTGCAAAAAGGTTGTCTGACGGTTTTATTCGATTCTTGTGTATATTAGCCATTCTATGCCATCCAAAACCGCCACCAGTAATCTGTTTGGAAGAACCAGAATTGAATATGCATCCTGACATTATCCCAACAATTGCTGAATTGCTGGTTGAGGCATCAAAGAGAACTCAATTGTTTGTAACAACTCATTCTGATATTCTTGTGTCAGCCTTATCTGACACACCTGAAAGTGTAATTGTCTGTGACCGAAACGAAAATGGCACAAGATTAAAGAGATTAAAAAGAAAAGAGCTTGAACTTTGGTTAGAAGACTACCTTTTGGGTGATATATGGTTGATGAATAAAATTGGGGGAAATCCATAATGAAAGTTAGAATCTTTGTTGAGGGGAAAGATAAAACGTCCAGACCTTTACAATCGTTACGACTAGGATTTCAAGCGTTTTTTAGAAACGGACTTCCTGAACAGGAACAACCCAGCATTGAGATGTGCGGACCAAGAGGAACTGCTCACAGGGATTTCTGCGATGCAACAAAAAAGAAAACAAGCACGTTCAATATTTTACTTGTTGATTCAGAGGTTCCTGTTTCACCAGGCAATACTACATGGCAGCATCTGGAATCATCAGACAATTGGGACAATTGCGGAACCAGCGATGATCACTGCCATTTGATGGTTCAAACCATGGAGGCTTGGATTATTGCTGATGTCAAAGCTTTAAAAGCCTTTTATGGAGACAAATTCGTTATAAAACATGTCTCACATTTGGGTAATATTGAAAAAATTAGCAAACCAGATTTACTCAAAGCACTTAAAGATGCAACTTACAAAGTCCCAAAAAAGAGTGGGACTGGCACATATCATAAAGGAAGACATCCTCGGAAATTACTTTCACTCCTTGACCCATTTGTCGTACGCTCAAAAGCACCTCATTGTGACCGTTTGTTCAGAGTTCTTGAACAGCGATTAACTCGTTATTAAATTTATTACTCTAATGCCTAAAAACAAAAAAAGACTCGACCTCCTCCTCACCGACCGTAACCTGTTCGATTCGCTTAAACTCGCGCAGGCGGCGATCATGGCTGGTCGGGTGCTTGTCAACGAAATCAAAATAGATAAAGCTGGCCACGATGTCGATATCAACTGTGTAATTCGAATTCTTGGCCGTGATTCGAAATATGTCTCACGCGGCGGATTTAAACTGGAAGCCGCAATCAAGCATTTTGAAATCGATGTCGATGGCAAAATCTGCCTGGATATAGGCGCGTCAACAGGCGGATTCACAGACTGCCTGTTGCAAAACGGCGCAAGTAAAGTGACGGCGCTGGATGTCGGAAAGGGGCTTCTTCACAATAAACTAAGGCAGGACAACAGAATCGAAATACGTGACAGTGTAAATGCGCGCCTGCTGACAAAGGATGATTTCAATGAGCAGTTCGATATAATTACTATCGATGTCAGTTTCATTTCACAGCGTTTGATAATACCCGCTGTTATTCAGCATCTGAAATCTGATGGTGTTGTGTTAGCCCTTATCAAACCGCAGTTTGAGGCTGAAAGAGCAAAAGTAGGGGAAGGGGGGATTGTTCGGGATGAAAAAGTAAGAAGCGATGTTGTCGATAAACTGCTGGAATTCTATACTGAAAAAGGTTTTTCTGTGGTGGGGACAATCGAGTCTCCAATAACCGGTGCCGATGGCAATATCGAATTTTTATTGTGCGCGGTGAAATCTGAAAATGAATAAGGATGTTGACAAACTGAAAGAAAAGGCATCAGGCTTTCCTAATGAACCCGGTGTTTATCTGTTCAGGGATGTTAAGGGAAAGGTAATCTATATCGGTAAAGCGTTGAATCTGAAGAAACGCGTGCAAAGCTATTTTGTTAAAAAAGCAAATCCTGAGCGGAAAATAATTGCCATTCTCCATAACGCGCGCAACATTGATTTTGTTGTTACGCAAAGTGAAATGGAGGCGCTGGTTCTTGAGTCAACTCTTATCAAGCGGCACAAGCCAAGATACAACACGCGCCTGAAGGATGACAAAGGCTATCCATATTTAAAAATCACAATTAAAGACCCGTTTCCCCAAGCGTTATTTACCCGTAAAATTATTAACGACGGCGCCCGGTATTACGGTCCCCTTTCCAGTGCGAGTGTACGAGCCGCGCTTTATACAATAAGACACACTTTTCGCCTTCGCGATTGCAAACTTGATTTAACAAAAAAATACTACCGCGCCTGCCTTGATTACCAGATTAAAAAGTGCATGGGACCATGTATCGGAGCGGTTACGCAGCGTGAATACAACAAAGTGGTAAAGGACGTTATCGCGTTTCTGGAGGGCAAATCCGATAAGGTTCTTAAACGCCTCAAGGAGGACATGAGCAAAGCCTCTGAAAATCAGGAGTATGAAAAAGCTGCGTTTTTGCGTGACCAGATTGGCAATCTGGAAAAATTCATCGCGGACCAGAAAATCGTTCCACAGGGATTGCATACAGAGGATTTCATCGCGCTTACACGCAAGGGCGGACACGCAGTCGCGACAATCGTTATGGTCAGAAGCGGTAAATTCATGGGACGTGAAAATTTCATTCTCCTTGCTCCGGCTGATGATACTGACCGCGAGGTACTCGGCGGATTCTTCAGGCAGTACTATAATCTAAATCAAACCATTCCGGGGCGAATTAACATTCCGTTTAATCTCGATGATGAACCAATCCTGATTGAATGGCTCCGAGAAAAACGCGGAAAACGTGTAATAATCAAGGTTCCCGACAGGGGCGAGCGGCGTCGGCTTCTCGAACTCGCTCACCAGAACGCGGTACTGCATCTGGATGAACATCTCGACAAGGAGTCAACAGCAAAGCAGGTGCTCGGCTCCGCGCTTGAGGAAATACGCAATCAACTGGGATTAATGCGGCTTCCAAAGCGTATCGAATGTTATGACATTTCTAATCTCGGCCGCGACAATATAAACAGAACAGCAGTGGCATCGAGGGTTGTATTCATCGACGGCAACCCCGCAAAGGAACATTACCGCCGATTCCGAATTAAAACAATCGAGGGTCAGGATGACTACGCCATGATGGAGGAGGTTTTAGTCAGGCGATTGAAAAAATATTCCAACGACACTCCGGACGGCGAGGATAAAATAGATTTGATAATCGTCGATGGTGGCAAGGGACATCTGAGTGTCGCGAGGAAAGTAGTAAAAATGCTGAGACTGACTGATTTCGATATCGCCGCTTTAGCCAAGCGCGAGGAGGAATTATTCCGTCCCGGCAAATCCGCTTCAGTAATCCTTCCCAGGTCATCGCCTGAATTGTTTTTGGTGCAGCGGATACGCGATGAGGCTCACCGTTTCGCGATTGAATACCAGCGCCAACTACGCTCAAGGCAACTTAAAACATCGGTACTGGATGAAATCCCCGGACTGGGCGCCAAACGCAAGGAGCAGTTGATTAGGAAATTCAAAAGCGTGGAGCGTATCGCAAAAATGTCTCCCCATGAGCTGGCGCAGACACCCGGAATCGGGCATGAACTAGCGGAAGCAATTATTGAAAAATTAAATCCGAACGGGTAATCCAGAAAAATCTACGTTTTCTTCAATTTGTTTGGGCAACCACAAGGGGTTGCCCCTACATTTTGTCTTTTTCAACAGCGAGTGCTTTCCGGCGCATTTCTACAAATCTTTCACACTCACAATAATTCGCGTCTGCCCCTGACCGCCTGACTTCGAGATGATGAGGTTTGTCTTATATCCATTCGCTTTGTCGTTTACAGTTATATGATATTCAGGATTGAATTTATCACCTCTCTGATTAACCTGAGCATCCCCGGCGAATTGAGTCTGATACCACAGGGAGACCTGATCAGGTGAGTCGTTTGTCAGAAGAGTAACGCTGGTGTGGCTGGATGTACCGGACGGTTGAAAACCCTCGATAGGCTGCGAGCCGGGATATGTCATGTTGTTGTTCATGTATCTCTCACGATCTTCCTTGCTGTGGCCTTGATTATTAGATGGGCCTGTAGCCGGAAAGGCAGGAGTCCGTTTGTCCGAATCGCCTGTTTTTTCCTGGCCGGGCGCGGGACGTTTCTCCGGTTTTTCCTCTTCCTTGCCGGATTCCTCTTCCTGTTTTACCTTTTCATCATCCGCAGCCTTTTGAATTTCATCAGAAAGCTGCTGTCCCGTATTATCCTTATTCTCCTCGGATTCTGTTGTGTTTATCATTTCCTCATGAACGGTTGTTTTCCCGCTGCATCCAAGGAACATCACAACGATTAAAGCAATCGGTATAATCCAAAGATAGCGCATATCTATCACTCCCTAACTGAAATAGTCCAACACGTTTATTTTACTACATCCAGGGCATGAATTGTAGTTACCCCTAATGATTAAGAGTCCCCATTTGGCAATATTGACTAATTGTAGCCCGGCGTCCCTTCGCCGGGGTATTGTGTGAATCCATACGATGGTACAATATAGCTGGAATGAACAATCAAGACGGAAAATCATACGATCAATTCTCAGCGAAGCGCAGGCGAAAAAAACGCATCGGAAACATCATCTGGGCAGTAATCATACTTGGTTATTTGTTCCTTATTTTTGTGAGTTTCCCACAATTTGGGGGATTTTATATTATTGTACTGCTCCTATTACTCATTATCGCCACTGTTATCATGACATTTGTTGTTCTACGTAATGAAGGTTACAGCATTTTTAGCAGTATTGTCATCAGCGGAATCACGCTCATACTCGGGTGTATTATACTCGCAATTGTTATTCCCCAGACATTGTCGTTTAGTAGAGAAGCCTGGGAGAACAGGTGCAAACTGACTCTCAGGGCGTTGGGTTCATCGCAAACCGCTTTCGCTGAAAAAAATAATGGCAACTATGGAAACTGGCTGGAGTTAACCGACGCTGATTACATTCAGGAAGGATACAATCGCACCAATATGATCGACAATTATTCAATCACTGTTTTCGAGATAAAAAAAGCGACACTGTGTGACCTTGCTGAAGGCACTACCAAATCCTCATTTACAATAATCGCAGTGCCAAGGAGTGGACGTTCCTCGGTCAATAAATACCCAATATACTTTTCCCCTCGAAAAGATTTTCCCGGCGTTAATGTATTATTCAGAAATCGTCCCGGTTATCATCTTCGAACATTCGCGATATGCGAAGATCAAACCCCCCGATGCTGGATTGGCATAGATTCAAAATGGACAACCGAAAACATCAGTCTCAGAAACAAAGAACTTTGGGAACCTTTGAGGTAGATTTAAATGAGAATCCTCATATCCGGCAACCATCTTTCACGATTGACAACCTCAACCCAAACGGATATAATTCGATATATATACCGTTGGGGAGTCGTCTAATGGTAGGACGGCAGGTTCTGGCCCTGTAAGTGAGGGTTCAACTCCTTCCTCCCCAACCACTTTTGACAAAAGGAATCCTTCAGCTGGATAGCTGAAGGATTTTTTTGGCGCTTTCATGCCGGGGATTCAATCCCATTTACTTCTGTGTGAAATGCTGATACATTTCAGGATGATGAAAATCCATCAAAGCGAACCTTGCCTTCCAAAAGAGGGTTCTCGGTTTATCGGGAGAGCAAAATGCGAAAACGTCTGACGCTAATCACAATCTGCCTGATTCTGCTTGTCATGCCCCTGCCGCGGGATGCTCAGGCGCAAAATGACAATCGGAAAGCACAGTTTGAATCATACACGTTCGAGCGGGAGATTCGTCTCGCGCCGGGTGAGTTCTACGCCGTCACCTACGATGACGAGCGCAAAGAGTTCATTGAAACCGAGCCGGACAGGCAATACCAGTGCCTTGATGACCGTGCGCTTAAACAGATCCTTCGCGCGCCGATGTGGCTCAGGGAGAAATTCGCGGACAGGATGGTTGACCTTCTGTTCGATGAAATAAACGTTGGCGGGGATGCTGTTCCGATTTTTAGTGATGTCAACAGCGATGGCCTTGATGATCTTGTTGTGGGCAATGCAAAAGGGGAGTATGTATGTTACCCAGCGCCGTATTTCAAAAAGGATGATTCGATATCTGAGGATGATATTCCAAAAGAGCTGCTCGCCAAAATTAATGATGATTCCTATCTTGAAATTATCGGAAAGGGATTCCGGTTGGTCGGAGCGGATGATGGCTCAATAACCGCGACATCGATTACTGCAGTTGACAACCAGCTGATTGAGAATCTTAACCGGATTAAAACAAGCGGCAAATCGCGTCCGGTTTTTGCGGATGTAACCTCGGACAAATTACCAGATTTGCTGATAGGCTCGTCCGATGGCACAATCAGTGTTTATAAAAATTACGGTACACAGGATAAATGGTGGTTTGTTACATATACGCCTGCAACAGAGCGAATATTCGATTACGATGTCGGATTTCTCTCCTCACCGTCTATTTGCGATGTCAGCGGCGATGGAATAAACGACATAATAAGCGGCGCGAAAAACACGGATACTATTGTTGTATATTTGGGGCCTGATTATAATGAGCAAAACAATATAATATTGCGTGGTGTATTCAGCAATAATGCTATTGACGCTATTAACCCGGCGCTTGGAGATTTGAATTCAGATGGAATAAATGATCTGTTAACAGGTCATGCGGATGGCGAGTGCACTGTTTATATCGCCAATGCTGATGGTGTAATAAACAATAAACAGACGCCTGACGTTGAAATCAAAGTTGCAGGATTCGCATCCCCATGCATCGGCGATTTTGATGGCGACAGCTTTAACGATATTGTTGTCGGCGCGAGTGACAACAAACTCCATTTATTCAAGAGTAGTAAAGCAGGATATAAAGAGGTTGAAGGGTTCTTTGATGATGTCGATTGTGGCGAGTATCCATCACCCGCAGCGTATGATTTCAATAACGACAACATAACCGATCTTATTGTTGGGAATAAATCGGGAGGAATAAAAGCCTTTATTGCTCCTGATTGGGAGGAGGTCGAGAGCGGTTTGGGATTGCCGCCAATCGGAAGTTTCTCATCTCCAACGTTTGGCGACCTTACCGGTGATGGCGTACCTGAATTGCTGATCGGCGCGCTGGATGGCACATTCCATTATTACGAAGGGAAATCGTCAACATGGGAGGAGCGCTATTCGTGGAAATTCCATCAGGCTATAGGCATAAATAAAATCGAGGATTACTTCAAGCGCACCCATCCTGAATCGACTTTGTTGCGTGGCGCGAATGATGATGCCGCTTTGAACGCTTTCCTGGATGTTCTTGAAGACTGCGGGGATGATTATTTCGATGAGGCGGTTTTTGCGATTGCCAACACGCAAACGGAATTCCTTCGAGTAATGGCACGCCTAGATAACGCTGATATTGTTTTCGAAAACGCGAAAGCGATTTATGATTTCGCGTCGAAAGTAAAATACGCGAACATAAAGGAAAAAGAAGATTACACGACTATAGAATATGTGTCGGAGGATGGCTCGCTAAAGGAAATACCACGGGATATCTATTACTGGTGGGTTGTCCATCCAATTGTTGAATATGAAATACCCGCGCGTATTGACGCTTCTTATTTCCGCCATGATGCTGAATATTACGGCATCTCCGAAGATGAGTGGAAACGAAAACAGATTTCCTTTGACGAATACCAGCATACACCAAACGCGCATTTCTGGAGAACGTTTTTAATAAAGGACAGGCGTTACGGCAAAAACATTCTCGATGTCGTTGAAAATGCGGAAAACATCAAGGAAGCGGCGTATCTTATTGCCGACTGGATAACGTTTGCAGGGCCAAGACCGGATTTGTGGAATGAGTATGGCAGGCAGAGCACCGATTTCCAGCCGCTTGTTATTTACGAAAAAAACTATGGTTCATGCGGCGAACAGGCGATGTTATGTGTCGCGTATTCCAGATGCGCTTTGATTCCCAACGCTCCGGTCGGATGCCATGGTGAGGATCACGCGTGGAACGAATTCTGGATGGACGGCAAATGGTACAAATGGGATTTGGGTAATTCCATAATGGGTATCGGGCATCCGTGGAACGAGCGTCGTGGACACACAGGAACGCAGTTATTATCAGTTATTCGCCACCGTTCGGACGGTCTCAGCGAAAGTTCATCGACCAGGCCTGAGAATCCGCCGGGATCAAACTATAACAGCAATAACGCGCCCGGTTATACAGAGGTTGGCAGAGTTCGTATTCGTGTTGTTGATGAAATAAACGTTCCCATTGAAGGCGCGCTAGTGGTCGCGAGAAGCAAATGGAATAACTTCAACAGAGCGTCTGTCTGGGATTACACCGATCCTGAGGGCTATTGTTATTTCGAACTCGGCAATCCGGCAACAGGCTCCTGCATCATTGATGTAATCACACCGCTTGGCGCAACAGGCACTGAGTGTTTTGTTGTAAGAGAAAACGAGGATTTTGAATATACATATAAAGTGCCAGGTCTATTCAATAAACAGGCAATAGGCTACAAACCTGATCTGCTGAATAGAACTGGCAGAGGATTTGTTGATGTAAGTATATCAGTTATTGAGGAGGAGCAAAGGCCACATTTATACGCGGGAGGCAAGTATGGCATTTCTGAGGATGATGACTTCCGTGAGAAAACAGGATATAAAGGCACTCGATGGTACTCTGAACCGAATAAATATAAGTATGGTGTTTACTCTACAAAGCTAACAAAGAAGGAATATGAGAAGTTCCTTATCACACATGAGCTTTCCAGTGCAGCCAGGTTAAACAATTCAGGATATTCGGGCAATCTCAATGAGGATATTTATTTATTCTATAATGCAAACCGCTACACACATGTTAGATTTAAAGCGGCATTTAAGGTTAATATAAAGAAGGAAACTCCGGTTATAAAACTGGCATCCGCTCACAAAAAGGCAATAACTGGTGAGAAGGTGCTGTTTGCGGGGACTGCATCCGACAATCTGCATGTTGCCTCGATAAAGGTATCAATAAACGGCGGTGTTGATTATACAGATATAACAAACTGTTACGATAGAAATACGGGTGAGTTCAAATACACATGGGATACAGGCGATGGCGGACCACTGCCGGCTGGTGAATACAAAATAATATTCAGTGTCGAGGATGGTTCAGCTGGCTTTGCACAAACAGAGCCGGTAATATTAAATCTTGAACCAACAATGAATTTCACAGATCAGGTTATTTATCAGGACAATCCAGATGATCCGCTGCCAGTATCATCATGGATGCTGGGACCCTTTACTGTGGATGAGAGAGAGCGTTTTATCGGAATTGAGGGAACAAGCGAAGATCCCGGTTTCGACATGGACTTGTTCCTGTTCCATGACGAAAACGGAAACCGTATCCTTGATGGTAACAGCGAGAGAATAAAGGAATCGACATCATCAAGCGCGACTGAATCGATAATCGTAAATGATCCTGAACCGGGCGCGTACTGGATTTACTGCCAGGGCTGGAAGGTGAAAGACCGTGAGGATATCGATGCGTGGGAGGGAATAAGGAATCTGTCGCCGGGTGAATTGCTTGCAATGCAAGCGCCTGATGCTGAGAAGATAACAACGTACGCGCTTTTGGATGTTGCCCTTTCATTCGATTACAAGCCGGCATTCATTGTGGACATAAATCCAACAAGCGAGTTGCCGATTGATAATCCTGTTATTACCGGTAAATTCGAGGATGGCTTTGATGTGAACAATTCCTCATTTAAAGTAACTCTTAAGGATGAGGATATTACTGATAGTACATCTATTGAGGATAATCAATTTACTATAGATTTGAGCGGAATTTCGCTTAATATAGGAGAGGAATATCCGCTGCGAATAACAGCGCGAACAAAAAACGGGCTTTACGACAAACTTGACCTGACACTTATTCCAACAATACCGGAAGTAGTTGATATAAAGCATGCAGTAGATGAGGATGGCGAGAATCTATCAGTAGATGTTGCTCTAATTAGGGAAGATATAAAGCTCGATAAAGTACGAGCAAGGATCAATGAAAGGTCGTGGGTTAAATTCAGATTGAGTGATGATTTGCTTTCTGCAATAGGCAACATACCGCTTAATAAACTGGAAAGCGGGGAGCATAAACTGGTTGTTGAATACCGCATAACGGAGGGAAAAGCAAAAACAAGAGAGATTGAATTCAAGTATAAAAAGAAGGATGAAACGCTGATAAAAGTAATGCCATCCAACGGCGCAAAAGTATTCGACCACCGCACGGTAATAGTCGCTTATTACGCGCTTGAGATTAAGGATGATGTCATTGAAACAATACTTATTCTCGATGGGGATGATGTAAGCGATTCAGCGATAATCTACAGCGACGGCATAATATATTTCCCCCTTGATGTATTGTCAAAAGGCGATCATGAATTTGTCGTTGTTGTAAAATTGAAGGATAGAAGCGTAATAGAAACTAAAAGCACATTCACAATACTATCAATGGACGATGAGGAGGAAGAGAAGAAGGAATAGAAAAGAAAAAGCGGCGCTTCAATAAATTGTGTGGGTTATATGTCCACCGTAAAAAAAGGGGACAGTCCCCTTTTTTTACTCAATCTAAACTCAACCCACACGATTTATTGAAGAGCCTGAATATTTATTTAGTAAAGAAACCCCGAATCGTTTCAATTACGAATTCAACCTGCTCATCCGAAAGATACTGATGTATCGGAATTGAAAGCACCTCATCACAGACTTTTTCAGCTTTTGGATAATCTCCTTTTTTGTAATTCAGGTGTTTGAATACGGGCTGAAGATGCATCGGAACAGGATAATACAGCATTACTCC
>JAGGVT010000197.1 GCA_021157815.1 bacterium
TGCCAACTGGCTTAATGGATACGTTACAACCCAAAACGCGGACGGTGAATATCGCTTGAAAAACATCATCCCGCTTCTGAATTTATACCACATTTTTCTGCCGGAGAGATTTCCTCCGGTCGAACTTGAGATTTTATGCCAGACTTTCGCGGATGGTTCAAACATAATACTAAATCCGGCTTTTTTCAATCGCTGGCACAAATCGGCGTCCTCGTAGTACATCCAGTAGCTTTCATCCAGCTTGCCGATTTCTGATGTTATTTCAGCCGGGAACATCAACGCGCATCCGGTAAGATAATCAACCGGTTCAAGCGAATTAAATTGCTTTTCATCCCTGGAACGGATTCCCCTGTGATAAGAATTCGACCACCTGAAATCAATCCTGCCACCAGCTGACCAGATTAAATCTTTCTTTTCATGGTAATAGATAAGAGGGCCAATTGCTCCGAGTTTTTCAATTTGCATCGCTGATTTCACAAGCAAGCTAACAGCATCGGATGCGATTTCCGTATCGTTATTCAAAAGGAAAATATAACCGGCGCCAATCTGAATCGCAAAATCAATACCTAGATTATTCCCGCCTGCGAATCCAAGGTTCTTTTCAGATTTGATTATTTCAACATCGGGAAATTCAACCGCGACTCTTTGTGCGGAGTCATCCGGCGACGCGTTGTCAACGAGAATAATTTGCAAATTGGCATAATCGGATTTGTAAAGCGAGGAAAGGCAGGAGAGAGTGTCATCCCGTCCACCATACGCGACAAGGATCACCGCGACAAGCGGCTCAGGATTCCCGGATGTTTTCATCGTTGTCATCAGGCAGATGGGTGAGGGCTTCTCTTATTGGCAGGCGAGTCCTTTTTTTCTCCTTATGGTTGATTACTATTTCACTGACAAGGCCAATCATTGTAATTTGCATTCCAACGATTATCAGCAGCACTCCAAGAAACAGCAAAGGCCTGTCGCCAATCCAGACTTTATGAAACCAGTCCCAGGTCAGTTTTAAACACACAATCAGACCAATGACGAAAAACACTGATCCTATGCTGCCGAAGAAATGAAGCGGTTTCTTTGCGAAGCGCGTTATAACAAGCGATGTCAGAAGGTCGAAAAATCCCGAGAGGAATCTTTTCCAATTATATTTCGTCCTGCCGAATTTCCGCTGGTGATGCTTTACCTTAATCTCCGTGATTCTAAAACCCTTCGAATGGGCGATTATGGGAATATACCTGTGAAGTTCGCCATAAACCTCAATCTCCTCGATAACCTCTCGCTTGTACGCTTTAAACCCGCAATTGATATCATGCAGCCTTAGCCCAAACACCTTTGCGTTTGTCCAGTTGAAGAAGTGAGATGAAACTACTTTTATAAAAGGGTCTTTACGGTGCGCTTTCCAGCCAATAACAAGATCGTAGCCGGCATCCAGCTGCTCGATGAATCTCGGGATTTCATCGGGATCATCCTGCATGTCGGCATCGAGTGTGAATATATATTTTCCCCGTGCGTGCGCGAATCCGGATGCCAGCGCCTGCGCCTTGCCGAAATTTTTGCGATGCGAATATACGCTGACACATTTATCCTTCTCATACAAATCACGCATTATTTCCAACGTTGAATCGGATGAGCCATCATCAATGAAAATGATTTCATATCTATCCACCGCTATATTATCCAGAACATGTTTTAGATGCTTATACAGATGTGTAATCGACTCATCCTCATTCAATGCGGGGATAATAACGCTTAGATAGATATTTTCATCCTGTTCTGCGCACATAGATTATCGGGTTAATCGTTACGATTAACATGGAAATTATACACTATGGAAACAGAGATAGCAGAGAGTTTAAACCCTTTGCCATTCAAGTTTATGTTTCGATGATCCTGTCGAGTGCCTCATCAAGGTCATCATCCGGAGTTGACAGGCAAATCCTGAAGAAATTCTCACCCTCTTTGCCCCATGCTGAGCCGGGTCCCACGACAACGCCTTTTTCCTCTAGAAGTTTTGCCGCGAACGTTGTCGCGTTATAACCCTCGGGAACTTTTACCCACAGATAGAGAGTTGCCTCGCAGGGAGTAAGGTAGAATCCCGCTTTCTTGAGTTTCGCAATCGATTTATCACGCCTTGTTTTATATATTTTCCTTGTCTCGCCTCCGATTTCATCAGCCAGTTCAAGCGCTTTTATCCCTGCTTTTTGGACCGCAGTGAATACACCTGAATCAGTATTGCTCTTGATAATTTCCAGGGCCTCAATCAGGCGCGGATTTCCAATAGCGAATCCCAGACGCCATCCGGTCATGTTGTAGGTTTTCGAGAACGAGTGAAGTTCAATTGCGATATCCATCGCGCCATCCACCTCAAGAATCGATGGCGGTTTCTCGTCACCGTAATAGATTTCACTGTACGCATTGTCGCTTACAACGATAATATTATGCTTTCGGGCGAATTTCACTGTTCGTTTGAAGAAGTCAATGTCCGCGAGTTTGGATGTCGGATTGTTCGGATAACAGATGAACATCATTTTCGCTTTGTCAGCGGCATCATCCGGAATGCTGTCATAATCGATAAGGAAGTCGTTTTCATGTTTAAGCGGCAGATAGACAATATCCGCGTCAGTGAAAATACTTCCCATTTTATACACAGGATAAAACGGGTCGGGTACGAGTATTGTGTCACCGGGGTCTATAACCGCCCAGATTGTGTGCATTAACGCTTCCTTTGAACCGTTTGTGATAATCAGATTCTCAAAAGGATCGATATTCAGTTCGAATCGTTTGTTGAACCATTTCGCGCAGGCTTTGCGTAAATCCGGATGCCCCTCATATTTCGGATACTTGTGAGTTGTGAATTCATTTTCAACAGCGTCAGTTAGTGCGGCGCGAATTCGAGGATCGGTTGGCCTGTCCGGGTCACCGATTCCAAGGGAAATGACTTTCCAATCGGGATGCTCCGCCTTTACCTTCTCTCGCGCTTTGTCAATTACTGCGAAAGGATAAGGGGGAACTTTAAAAACCCTCTCTGAAAGTTTGAATTTGTCGTTTGCATTTCTTTCCATAATTCGATTACCTCAATCTGTTATTATTATAGTTCCAGAAAAAACCTCAGCGGCTGGGCCGCCAAGGATTATTGATCCATCTTTATCGAACCGTACTTTCAATTCACCGCCCGGAACAGTGATATTCACGGATGTTCCGATGATTCCGAGTTTGCGTGAAACCGCGGCTGCGGCGCATACTCCCGTACCGCAGCTTAATGTTTCTCCCGCTCCTCTTTCCCAGATGCGCATTATAATATGCTCGGGCGAAATATGCTTCACAAATTCCACGTTTATTCGATTGGGAAACAATTCATGATTTTCAATCATGGGGCCAACAGTATCCACAGGAAAACCATCAACATCATCAACATAGATAACCGCATGTGGATTGCCCATTGATACAGCATGAAATTCAAATTCCATGCTGTCAGCCAAAACAATTGTTTCTGCCAGCGCGGTTTCACCATCACCGATAACCGGAATGTTCGAGCGGGTGAAATCAGCTTTGCACATGCCAACCTCAACCCATCGGACTTTCCCATCATCGCTGATATCCAGATAAACACTTAATATGCCTTTTCCGGTTTGTATCTGTAATTTGGGTTTTTCGCTCAGTCTATGATCATAAATATATTTGCCAATGCAGCGAATGCCGTTCCCGCACATCTCAGCCAAACTGCCATCCGGGTTGAAGAAAATCATTTCGAAGTCAGCGTCATCGTGGTCAGACAGTATTAACAGGCCATCCGCGCCGATTCCGAATTTACGATTGCAAACACGCACTGCCAAATCATGCAGGTTTATTTCAGCGGGAAGGGTTTGTTTTTCCACAAGGACGAAATCATTTCCCGTACCGTGCATCTTTGTGAATTCTATTTTATTTAGCTCTTTCATTAATCAGTTATTGTTAAACAATTGACATACTTTATCAGCTGTAACAGCTGGATCATCATCAGTGTTTAAATCAATCCATTTTATATAATCATCCGCTCTGAACCAGGTCATCTGGCGTTTGGCGTATTGCCTCGTGCGAATGATAATCTTCTCGATAGCCATTTCCTTTGTGATTTCACCTTGAAGATACTGCCTGAGTTCCTTGTAACCAATGCCAGTCATCGCGGGTGAATTTTCAGGATAATTATGTTTCTCCAACGCGCGGACCTCATCAATCCATCCTGCCTGAATCATAGAGTATGTTCGCGCTCGAATTCTCTCGTTAAGCGATTCTCTTTCTCTTCTAAGTCCAACCACCGCGAAATCATACTCCGTGCTTTTATTTTTTCCACGAGATTCACTCAACGGTTTTCCAGTTGTTTTAATAATTTCCAATGCCCGTATCACTCTATGCGGATTCTTCAAATCAATCTCATTTGCCGCGTCAGGATCCAGTTGATGCAATTCCTCTGCCAAACTGTCCAGTCCGTATTCCTCAAGGCGTTTTGAAATATCATCGCGAATCTCATCCGCTCTTGATACATTGGCAAAATCAAATCCTGCAACAAGCGCTCTGATATAAAGCCCGGTACCGCCAACAATAAGCGCGTTTTTCCCATTATCAAAAGTCTGTTTTATTGCGCCTTTTGCGGCATCGACAAATTCCGCTGTGCTAAAAACGGAATCGGGCGATACAATATCAATCAGAAAATGCCTTACTCTTGCTCTCTCTAGTTTATTTGGTTTTGCTGTGCCGATATCCATTCCGGTGTAAACCTGGCGGGAATCCGCACAGATAATCCATGCATCAAGTTTTTCAGCGACATTCAACGCGACTTCGCTTTTTCCAACCGAGGTTGGTCCGACGATTATGTATACTCGTTTGGACATAATCACTAAAAAAGAAAAGCGAAATTATAACATAGTTAGCAGGTTAGTAAGTTAGCAGGTTAGTAAGTTAGCAAGTTAGCAGGTTAGTAAGTTAGCAAGTTAGCAGGTTGGCAAGTTAGCAGGTTAGTAAGTTAGCAAGTTGGCAAATTAGCAGGTTAGTAAGTTAGCAGGTTGTAAAGAAATACTTTCGAACGAAGACCTGTAACCCGGTCATGCTGTCCCGAACATAATTAACAATTTTCTATAAGGTGAATCAGGCATGCCGGGATTGCGCATATCTAGCCATTTCCCCGGCATGCCTGATTCACATTTTAATAAATATTCAACTGTGCACGGGACGGCATGACCGGATTACGGTAAACAGGCTTTTCAACAATCCTGGCTACTGCTGCGCTCCCGGAATGAAACCTGCTTTCTTATCCACCTCATCCCACACGACATCATGTATCGATCCGCAATTCCAGCATTCAATAGCAGATGGGAACATGCTTTTCGATCGTGCCACACGAACAACCATAATCTTTTTACATGAACGGCATGCAAGTTCGGCATAATTACGTGATTTTGTCGCGAAGTAAATCGCGAAAACTGCTGACATTAAACCCGGAAGAAAATTAGATAAACTGTCGATTGTATGTTTATAAATTGGATCCTTGACTAAGTACTTTATCGCATAAGGTATTATAACTACCAGTGCAATGATGATTCCTATTATTTTATCAACGTTTTTCTCACAAACAGAACGAGGGTCTTTAAGGAAAACAGAGAATCTGGAGTGGCTTTCACTTTTCTCTTTTTCAAGTTCAAAAGGATATTTCAAACCGCAGTTACGGCATTTCTTTTTGGATGGCTTGCTTATAGTTGAACAGAAGGGACATTTGCGCCATGTCATAACCGGTTTCTTGCCGGATATTTTCTTTTTCCTGGGTTTTACTACTGGTGCAATAACAGCCAAATTCGATTCACCTTCCGGATTGCATACCGCTGTTTAATCAATCAGAATCATCCTATATGACATCATCCGAATCAATTTGTTTCGTTTTTGGGGCGGCAATCCGAGCTACATAAACACTGATTTCATATAATAAAAGCATTGGAGTGGCGACAAGAAGCATAGTAAACGGGTCAGGGGTCGGAGTCAGCGCGGCGGCGAGAATCATGATAACTACAATTGATATCTTGCGTTGACGTCTTAGGAAATCTTCATTAACAAGTCCGACTTTGCTTAAAAGAAAAACAACGACAGGAAGCTGGAATACCAATCCGCACGCAAGGCAGGTGGTTGTTACAAAATTAATAGACCTGTCCAGTCGAATCTGGTTTGCAATGACATCCGAGCCGAAATTAAGAAGGAATCCAAGCGCGACTTGCAGCACAAGGAAATATCCGAACAGAACACCCAAAGCGAAAAGAAATACAATGACAGGAATTGTGGGAAGCACAAAGCGTTTTTCGTTTGGAAGCAATGCCGGCATGATGAATCCCAGAATTTGCCCTATAATTACCGGACTTGCCAGCACTAATCCAGCGGCCATCGAAACCTTGAAGTAATTGAAAAATCGCTCGGTAACATCGAGTACGATTGGGTTAAAATCAGGGCCGTACGGTCTAAGCACGATTTTAAAAATAAGTTCACGGAAGTAAAAAGCGACAAAAAAACCGAGCATGACAGCAACAAGTGAAATGATGATTCGTGTGCGAAGCTCATCAAGATGCCGCATCAGGGGCATCTGAGCCTGTGGCGATGTTACGTTGGATTCCTCTTGATTCTTGATGTTATCCGGGGTTGAATCGGTGCTGTCTTTATCAGACATCTATGTTACTCCGATTTTCCATTGTTATCAGGAACGGTTTTTTCAGGAGGATCTTCAGTGTCATTGATAGCGTTTGCTATATCTTTCTCAACGCTTTTCTGGGCGTCCTTGAATGACCTGAGGGACTTGCCAATCGCTTTCCCCACTTCCGGCAGTTTGCCCGGTCCAAAGATAAGCAAAATGATAACCAGTATAATTACAAGTTCCCATATTCCTATGCTTGGCATTTTGATATAACCTCTTATGGTTTGAAAATCCTATTAATTATAGCATGAACTTACTTGTAATTAATGTCAAGGTCAAAAGTGTAATCAAGATATTCGCTGGTTCCCTCGTAGTGCGCCGGTTCGAATCGTGATTTTTCAACTCGAGCAATTGTAATATTATCAAGATCCTTGTTGCTGCTCGATTTAATAACCCTAATCCGCCCGACCGGGTCGCCGTCCTTGTTTACTTTCAAGCGAATAGTCAGGTTCCACTCCCTGTCCCGCAATTCACGGGGCAAGTTCCTCACGGTGAATTCCTTGTGAATATTCGGCGGAACAATTACGCGTTTTTCGATTTGCGGTTTATTATCTTCCGGAATAGCGATTTCATCGGCAAAAAGAAAACCGCTAGTTTCATGCACGAAAGTATTGTCATGTATTTGCGATGACGTTAACTGTGATGGCTCAAAGGGCGGGATTGCAAATATGGTATCAGTTGATGAATCATCGGAATTGTCTTCAGCCGTCCCCGAATCAGTGTTTTCCTGAGTTTCAGGATTTGTATCCGTATCATCCGATGGCGTATCATCAATCGGAATAATCGCGGGGTTCGATGGGGTTTCAGGTTCAACAACAACCGGATTTGTTTTCACCTCTCCTGCGATGAAATTCTGTCCGGCTGGAGTTTGAAGTTGCTGAAAAGCAACAAATCCAATCGCGATATGGATGGCAATCGCGATGAAAATATACAGTATTAGAGGACGTTCTTGAATATGTTTTAGTTCAAGTTCCAAAACAATAAATATCCTCTGTCCTCACAGGAAATACCTTTTATCTCCTGTCTTTCAGGTGATATCGCAAAAGGTAATCCTGAAATCATGGCCACAGTTTGTGCAGCGACGAGTGAATTGAACCTCAAAATCACTTGTCTTGAATTCCATGCCGCATACCGGACATTCGAAATGGTAGTAAGTAAAGCACTCGAGAAAAGTAACAAGGTAAAGGAATCCAACTACGACAAGAACAGCGGCACTCATTCCGGTTATTACATATTGCCACACGAACACATTCATTAATGCAATTACTGTGACAAGACTCACAATTGCGAACTGGATCATTCTCCAGATTCGGTTTCGCTTTCGAACGATTAATACCTCGTTCAGTGTATGACCGACCATGAAAACCTCCCGGGACATTTCCTTAAGATTTAGTGTCGATCGGAAATGAAATGATTAATATTCTATTTTTAAACGAAAAAACCATTGATGGAATTCCCGTTAATCCAATTATATTTTAACATACTTGATGTGATTTATTCTAATAAATATAAGGATAACCAGTCGTCCATGAAAAACCATGTTTTAAGCTATTACGTTTTATAAAAAAATCTTTTCCTGGGAGCGCTGGTCTCTGACCGGCACCTTAACTGGTTAACTAAAATTTAAAAACGTGAATCATGCAAACATGGTTGATAAACTCAAAGCCTATCTTTTGGTATACTGTTTGTTAGATAAGCTCAATTGATTTCTATTAACCGAATAAAGGTGCCGGTCAGAGACCAGTGCTCCCAGGTTCAGATTTTTACCGATACTACAAATCACAGGGTTTTGAAAATGAGCAAAACAAAGGGAATTGTCTTCTGTAGATAATATAAATCGCACAGCGAATAGATCCTTCGCTGCGCTCAGGATGACATTATGTTCAGGTCGGATGACATGGTTTGGATAACCAAAAAAGGTTCTTATCTGAAACTAAGCATTCTCCACAAAATCTCTCATAGCCGCTGCGGCTTTTTTACCCGCGCCCATCGCACTGATAATCGTCGCGCCGCCGGATACAATATCCCCGCCGGCGAAGACGCCTCTCATGGATGTCATCATGGTTTGCTCATTAACAACGATGGTTCCCCACTTGGTTGTTTCAATATCAGGATTGGCGTTCATCAGAAGTGGATTCGGTCCCTGCCCGATCGCGACAATAACAAAGTCAGTTTCATGGATGAATTCACTTCCCTCAATCGGGTATGGACGCCTGCGTCCGCGCTCATCCGGCTCGCCGAGTTCCATCCTGATTAATTCCATCGCGCAAACTCGATTATCATTATCGAGGATATATCGCTTGGGAGAGACAAGGTTCATAAATGTAACGCCTTCTTCCTCCGCATGGACAACCTCTTCCGCGCGTGCTGGCATTTCAACCCGGCTGCGCCTGTACGCAATTGTCACATTTTCCCTTCCAGCAAGGCGCTTGGATATTCGTGCTGAATCCATGGCGGTATTCCCGCCACCGATTACAGTAACTCTCTTCGCGGGGAGTATCGGAGTGTCATATTCAGGGAATCGGTTGGCTCGCATCAGGTTAATTCGAGTAAGGAATTCATTGGATGAATAAATCCCAATTCCGTGTTCATTGGGAATATTCAGGAAATAGGGGAGTCCTGCTCCCGTGCCAAGGAAAATGGCTTTGTTCCCCATTCCGATTATATCCTTCAGCGATAACGTGTTTCCAACAAGAACATTGGTTTCGAAATTCACGCCCCAGTCTCTGATGACATCCAATTCAGCCTGTACAACAGCGTTAGGAAGCCTGAAATCCGGGATGCCGTAAATCATGACCCCGCCCAATGCATGAAGCGCCTCATAAACTGAAACCTGGTATCCCGCAAGAACCATTTCACCCGCGCACGTTATCGATGACGGCCCGCATCCGACAACAGCGACTTTCGTGTCGCTCTTAACCATGTTCTCGCCTTTGGGATGCATATCGTGTTTTTTCAAATTCCAGTCAGCGAGAAATCGCTCGATACGGCCGATTGCGACAGGCTCAAATTTCTTTCCGAGAACGCATGCTTTTTCACACTGATTTTCCTGCGGACAGACTCGTCCACAAACCGCCGGCAACGCGTTGTATTTTTTCAATGAATTATAACCGCTTTCAAAATCGCCTTCAGCCGCGAACTTGATAAACTCGGGAATGTTTATTCCAACCGGGCAACCGGCAACACACGATGGCTTCTTGCATTGGAGACATCGCTGCGCCTCGACTAAAACCATTTCTTCATCGTAGCCAATCGCGACCTCATCGAAATTCGTGATTCGCTGTTCGGCAGGCTGCTCCGGCATGGGCATCTTTTCAGGTTTGGTCTTCGGTTTTTTCTTGTCAGTCAATCTGGTGCTCCGTAAATGTTCATGGATTCCGGGTCAAGCCCGGAATGACAAAAACTTAATTAATCAGCTGAAACATAATTAATCAGCTGAAACATAATTAATCAGCTGAAACATAATTAATCAGCTGAAACATAATTAATCAGCTGAAACATAATTAA
>JAGGVT010000178.1 GCA_021157815.1 bacterium
ACTCTCATTCCAGTTTTGATTTCGTTCAGGATATCACCGTCAGGCTCGCAGACAAACGGGATTGAGCACAGTATGGCTCCTTCGGTTAAATTGTAATCAGCCGGTTTGATTGTGATAATCGCAGCGGGAGCAATTCCCTTTTTATGAAGAGTCATCAGCACGACACATCCGCCGGATGACCCTTTTGTCTCCTTGTATATTAAAACCTTCCCTGAAAGATTCTCTCCCCTGTTCGGATTCCCCTTCGCGATGATTTCACCTGTGTCCATATCGACATCGCCAAGAAACGAAAAGCTGTCAGGACATACTATTGAGTCACCCTCTGCAAAACCTCTGACTATTTTCCTGACGTTTATTTTTTTCATCGGTTAATTCCACCTGCCTTTGATTGCGGTTTTAATGCAGGTTTCAGTATCTGTTAATCTGGTTCTGCATCCGATTAAATCTCCGACATATCGAACCATTTTCACGCTGTCGGTAACCATGTCATAAACGTTCGGAATTTTTAAGCCAAATTCACGGCATGTCGATTTGCGCATGTGGCTTTCAACCGGACAGGTGTCCGCGACCACTTTCGCGCCGGCATCCTCGATCGTTTTCACGTAACCGGAATATTCCGCCTGAAGGCGAGTCATGCGATTTGTGCAAATCCAGAAACGGACACCATCCGCAACTTTCTCACCTTTTAACATTTCAGCGACATGTCTTATCTGCTCAAGGTCGTAATGCGGACATCCAAGGGTTACAAAATCAATCGCGCCTGAGTGAATGGTGTTCATTTTTTCATAGACAGCGTCCAAATCCTTTTCGAGAATTTCATATTCCTCCTTTGGATTCTCTCCTTGAAAAGCCTCGTGAAGATTTCGAGCTTCCGGTGTGATTCCCGGAATATGATAGAGAGTTACTGAACCGCTGGTCGCGAGAGCGGCGCCGAATCCGATAATGTTATTCAAGGATTTGGGCTTGATGCCATCAATCACTGGAACTTCACTTCCAACAATTTCACCGATATGAAATCCCAGCGCGCACATTGCATCATAGGAATCCAGTCGTTCAGGAGATATTTTAACTTTAAACAGATGTGTTCCTTTTCGGTTTTCATCGAGCATGTATCCCATCAGCGGGTATTTGCCAGTAATGGCTGAATAACGTGTTAGCGTTCCGCCGCGATTCGTTCTGCATCCTAAAACCGAGTTGTAATAGATAATCGCGCTTGATTCGACTGCCGCGATATTCGCTCCAAAGGGTGGAACAAATCCTATCTTCTGTGGTGTGCAGGTGTAGGTCTCGCATATTCCCATTTTACGATGAGCTTTTTCCACCTTTGATTGAAGTTTAAATAATTCATCTGGCACACCGGTTATATCAGGCTTTTCCAAATCGCAGCACAGCGTGGATGTCGTTGTGGGAACAGCTACTTTTCCACCACGGGCGGAATACTCGACAACGTCCTCCACACTCCCCTCATAAATAGCCATCTCAGCGGGGTAATGGCAGTATGTAATATCCACAAGGCGTTGAGCCTGGAAAGCATCGCCAAATTGGATTATGTAATCCAACGCCTCACGAACAACCTCGCCCTTATCGCCGTTTAGAATTGATTTTTCATCATCGGTTAGAAACATTATTCAATCACCGCTTTTTCGAGAATCTTTTCAGGGATGATGTCCATAATCAAAGCGCTGGCGTGGTTGCTGTCATGATAAACCACATGGTTCGCTTTGATTGGATTTGTCTCGTCCGCGGGATCATTATCAGTATTCAAGTGACGTGTGAACTTCGGAACAGCGCTTGATGCTATCTCCAGGCGAATTGAATGGCCTTTTAGAAATCGCAGGCCTGTCGCCCATAAATCAATTGTGAGTTTATAGATTTTATCCTTCTCGAGCCATTCAGGAGTTTCGAGTGAGTTTCGATATTCCGCGCGCTGGATTCCATCGCATACCTGAATAGCTCTGCCGTCCGGGTAAACGTCCACGAGTTTGCCCGTAAAATCAGTTCCTTTGACATCGGTTGAAAAATAGAGTTCCACAAAAACTCGTCCGCAGGCAACCATGTCGCGCTTCAGAGGAGCTGATGTGTAAACCAGAACATCGGGGCGGCGTTCAATGGATTGCTGGTCGCACGCCTCCCCCAGTTGGAGTTCAATCGGGTCTGTTACATAAGGAACAGGATTATCGGGATCATAAATGTACTTGTCAGGCTTCTCATCATCGGATTGCATTTCCTCGCTTAGAACGCCGTCACCAAAAAGCGAATTTGCATTTCCATCGCTTTTCAGAAAGAACTTTGTGATTTTTGCACCCGGAATGGGGAAATCATCGAAGCCGTACCATCTGTTCTCACCCATGATAAACAGGCGGCATCTCGGATCAGGCTTGGTATAATGCTCCTCACCGGCCAGATGCTTCGCGAAGAATTTTAACATGATGTCGTTTAGATCAATAAGCGCCTGAGGCCCGAAATCAATTTCCCCTACTACACTTGATATGTTTGTCTTGTGAGGCCAGCATCCGACAATCAGTTGCTGATTATCTTTTGTCTCCTGATTCGGCGCATTTTCTCTCATGCCGGGGAAATTCATGTATGTTGAAATGCCGTCATCATCATACCATCCGCAGATATGCATCACCGGAATATCGACCTTGTTCCACTGGTGCATGTAGCAGACCTTTTTCCACCAGTCATCAAATGTGGGATGGTCCATCCAGTGCTGCCATGTTTTACTGTCCATTCCGATATGTTTGTCGAGTGTTCGCAGAGGAACGTGTTTGTAAACCTGAGGCCAGTTTATCAATGATGTGTTCTGGTTAGTTCGAGCGTGCACCATAAATCCCCAGACAATCATGTTCCAGAAGAGAACTCCGTTCTGGTACGGCACATTAACAACGGGATCAGGCAGTGGAACAATCGGGATAATCGCTTTTAATGCGGGATGGCGATCCGGCGCCACTATCCATGTACAATATCCTTCGTATGATCGACCGGTCATGCCGATGTTGCCATCGCAGAAATCCTGTTCAGCCAGCCATTTGATTGTGTCGTAGCCATCCTCGCGTTCAGTTCTGAACGGTTCCCATTCGCCGTCGGAATCAAATCTACCTCTGCAGTCCTGATATGCGCAGGCGAATCCTCGTTTTGCGAAATACAAAAGGCGTTCCGTTCGCATGGGGTCATTGTTGCCGTATGGGGTGCGAGTAAGGATTAATGGTCTTTTAGTTCCGCCCTTTGGCAGATAAATGTCAGTTGACAGATTGATTCCATCGCGCATGGGAACTTTGACATCAATTCGACATTCAATTTCATGTTCTGGTATTGGGTTTGTAATCATACATTAAACCTCTTTTGGAATTACAGCATGGGAGAGCCGCACAAGGGTGCGGCGCTACCGGCATTTCTATTTCTTTTTTTTCAATTCATCCAGCAGGAAATCAATCGCCGCTTCCAATTGATTGTCGCGTCCTTCAGCCAGAGCTTCCGGGTCGATGTGGACGTAAATGTCCGGGATAACACCGTGATGTTCCATGTTCTCACCATTCAATCGTGCATTCAACCATGACGGCATCGTGAAAGAACTGCCATCGAGAAGTGTGAAGGTGTATGTGGAAATAACGCCTCCGCCAGTTGACTCGCCGATTATTGTGGCAAGTCCCATGTCGCGCATGATGTGTCCGAATATTTCAGCGTTTGAGAATGATTGCGCGTTTATCAGAACAACAATGGGGCCATTCCATGTGAGAGCGGAACGAGACCCCAATTTAGCATCGCGGAGTTGGTGATGATAAGCCGGTTTACGCCTGAGTATATCAACCACATCCGCAGCGATGTGCCCGCCTGAATTAAAGCGAACATCAATGATTAAAGCATCCTTGTCCATGTTTTCAGTAAACAGTTCCTTTCTAAACCTATCTAGTTCATCTTCGTACATTCGCCGTATATGATGATATCCGATTTTATTGTTGGATTTCCTGGTAACCTCTTCGCGGTTCGCTTGAATCCAATCCTTATATAACAGTGTGCGCATTGCTTGTCTGGTTGTCGGTTTCAGAACAACATCACGTTCCTCAAAATCAGGTTCACCTATAAGAGTGACTATCTCACCACTTTTAGCCGCTTCGATTACACGGGTGTCGTTGCGTACTTTCAGTTTCGTTGGTATTCCAACCAGGTTTCGCAGAATCACTGACGGGTTGTCATAGCTGTTGATTTTCTTTCCGTTGATTTCAAGGATGACATCACCCTCATACAGTTTTGAGCCCGGCTGGTCAGCGGGTGAATCGGTGATTACCCTTTCAACACGCCATCCTGCAGCTGTTCGGTTTTCATCGATAATAACGCCCAAATCCGCTGTTTGCTCCGATGGCGCCTCGCGGTCATGAGCGGTACTGTAGAAACTCAGATGCGATGCGTTTAATTCTCCGAGCATCAAACGATAAAGCCTTGAGTATTCATAAATAGTACCGCAATCCCTGACACGCGGAAGATACCGTTTAATAACCGATTCCCAGTCAACACCATGCATGTTTTTATCGTAGAACGATTCGCGAATGTGACGCCAGCCGTCCGTCATCATCTGTTCCCAGATGTTGTACTGGTCGATTGTCATTTCGTTTTTAGTTACCAATGAACCACCGCCGCTTGATTTGGATCCGGTCATTTCCAGATAGCTTATCCTGCCGTTTTCCAGGAAATGGAGTTTGCTGCCATCCGGTGACCACTCGGGATAATCTTTTGTATCGGCGCCAGCGAGTTTATGGTATTCATCGCCATCGACATTCACGCTCCACCATTCGAGTTCGCCATCGTGGTCCGTAACAAAAATCAGGTATTCGCTGTTTGGCGCGAATCGCGGCGAGTAGGCATCCGCGTTCATTTTGACAATCGGTTTCGCTCGAAGGTGAATCCTGTCAAGATCGATTTCAATCGGTTCGACATCGTCCTCATCTTCATCGCCTTCATCAGATTCATCAGATTCGTCCTCGTCTTCGTCATCGCCGTTTTCATCTGATTCGGATTCGTTTTCAGTTTCATCATCCTCGTCTATTTCCTCTTCTTCGCTTTCTTCCTCATCTGCAGGAACATCATCGGGGAAAAGCAAATCGGTATCGTACGTTTTTTCTTCAGGGGAGAGTTCGAGAAGCATAACCTCGGCGCCATTCTCGTAATCGGAATAATACGCAAGGTATTTTCCGTCAGGAGACCAGCAGGGGGATGAATCCCAATCAGGTGTGAAACTGACATTGATTGGCTTTTTGTCCTCAATATTTATTATGAAAACATCCGCGATTGAATCAAGGGTAGCTTCTACAAACGTTATCCACTTGGCATCAGGAGACCATTCGTATCCCAGAAGCCATGGGCCCTGCTTGAGTTGCCCTTCATGCAGAAGTGTTTCCTTTTTCTCCTCTGTATCGTAGAGTCTCAACTCACGGTTGCCGGAATAATAAGCGATTAGATCCCCATGAGGAGCGAATTCAGGATACCATTCGTCATTTCTGCTGTTTGTAATTCGGGTTTCTTCAAGTGTAATCAGATCAAGCGTGAAAACATCATACTGGTCGCTACGGTCTGAGATGTAGATGATTTTAGTGCTATCAGGATGCCAGCTTACATGCATCTCACGCGCGGGAGTTTCCACAACGTGATATGTTCTGGCTAAATCCTGATCGGGCTTGCCGTCATCCTCGTAGTTGTCCGGATTTTTCAGGATGAAGATGTCGCCATATACCACAACTGCATAGTAATTCCCGTTTGGTGAAATTGCATATTCGCTGATGTTGTTTACCAGAGTCATGTCCAGAACCATTTCATGTTTTGTATCATTGGCGAAAGTGATTTTCACTTTTTCGCTTTTTTTATTTTTTATTGAATAGACATAAGCCTCTCCGAAAACCTCAAACGCGATTTCATCGCCATCAGAGCTGATTCGAGGCCAGATTGGGCCGTCATTTTTGAAAGTGGTTAGTTGTTTTTGTTTTTCAGATGCCACATCGTATGACCAAAGGTTATATGCGCCATCGCGACCGCTTACGAAATAAATCGTTTTGCCATCCGGTGATGGCTGAGGCCATAGGTCGGCGCCATCGAAATCAGTCAGCTGATTGTGCTTTCCAGTAACCATATCATAAGTCCAAATATCATAGGAATTCTGTCCGCGCCATTTTTTCTTAGCCCAGTCTCCGGGACCACGCGTGTAAACCAGTTTCTTCCCCTCTTCCAGGTAACTTGTAAAGACATGGTCGTCATGGTCGGGGCCTGAAAGTCGTTTAGGTTTCTTTCCATCCAGGTTTATTTCATAGGCGGACATGCCAAACTGATCCTGCCTTTGTGTATATGAAAGAATCGCACTGCCATCCGATTTCCAATCGTACAGGTAATCGGTGTTCGAATCCCAAGTGAGGCGAGTCGCCGCGCCGCCTGATTCAGGCATTATGAAAATGTCATAACTGCCAAAACGGTCTGAGAGAAAGGCGATTTGAGTTCCATCCGGCGATGGTATCGGTCGGGAATCATACGCCACGTTGTCGGTTAACCGCCGGGCAGGCATGCTGGCATCACGAGGCGCTGACCAGATATCTCCCCATGCGCTGAAATAAACGGTTTGCCCATCCGCGCTTAGAGATGGAAAACTGATTGATTGAATTTCGCAATCGGCATAACCAGGTTTGGGAGATAACAGAAAAATAAGAGCAATTATGAGAGATATTTTAAATCGCATAATTCACCTTGAGAATGAAAGAAATAAATAATGAGGATGTATGATACCAGATTTAACACCCCTGCCCCAAGCATCCATATCGATAAGAAAGGAGTCAGGATAATTTAGTATCAGTAGATTTCGCGTGCCTTGAGAAGAATTTCCAGATTTCCTCCGCTGCTTCGATTTCCCTGCAAGTACCGGGTATCAGGCTTGAGGAGTCGATGTTTTTTGTTGGCCAGCCATGTTTTCCGCCATTGATTGTGTAGAGCACAACTTCAGAATCATCCTGACCATCCGGCCATGTTGTTTTGGTTACTGTTGTGCCATCAAGGCGCACTTCATTGGGTAATTCCTCGATAACCGGTTCAGTTTCGCATTTATTATGGTTAATCCACAAATCCGCAAGCTCAAGCGCGGGAATGATTCTGAACTTCGTTCGTGAGCGTCCCTTTCGTTTTAGAAACAGCGAACCGCCATTATATGGAACAGTTGTATCCTTTGTTCCGTGGATTAACAAAATTGAAACCGGAAATTCAGGATGGAAATCCCGCGTGTGAATTAATGCCAAACCTCCGGAGACAGAAGCAATCGCGGCAAAAGTACCGGAATGTTTTGCGGCAAGGCGTAGGGAGAGGAATCCGCCATTTGAATGTCCTGTAGCATATATGCGAGTTTTGTCTATGGGAAATTCATCGCACAGGTGTTCAATAAGTTTTATAGAAAAGTTAATGTCATCCGGTTGATTAATAGTAGCATCGGAAAGATACCACGCTTTGTTAATGCCATCGGGATAAACAACAATGAACTCTTCCCGGTCAGCTATGTTGCTGAATCCGGTCCTTTTTTCAGTATGTCGAGCATTTCCTCCCCGCCCGTGAAAGCACATCACAAGAGGATATTCTTCGTTTTCGTTATAACCGTCGGGAAGATGCACAATGAATTCGCGCTTGAAACCATCGCACTGGATTGATTGCAGAACGCTTTTACCCGGATTTCCAGATGAGGCATAATCAGTTCCATTTGCGGTTCCACAGGAAACGTTCAGCAGCAGAAAAATAGATAGGATTAAGAAATGTTTTATCTTTTGCATTGTTTTATCTTACTAAATTGCGCTCGAATATTGAGTAAAGAAAATGGATTCCCGCTTTCGAGGTTGTCGGAAAAGGTTGTTTTTATATCTCATCCCCCCCTTAATCCCCCTGCGAGCGGGGGGAAGTGTTTTTCGCATTGGTAAATAATATATTCGGTCTATATACTTGCGAAGGGAACAGACAACATTCTCCCTCCCCGCTCGCGGGGAGGGCTGGGGTGGGGGCATTTTGTTTGATGTCAAATTGGGATCAGTCTTTTATAGGAAGCCATAAGGTTGCTTTTGTGCCGACCCCAATTTGGGACTCAAGTTTGATTCCCCCGCCATGCTGCTCAATAAGCTGTTTTATAATTGAGAGGCCAAGTCCGACACCGAAATTCTTTGTACTGTATAACGGTTCAAATATTATTTTCAGGTTTTCTTCACTAATTCCAAGGCCAGTATCCTCGACTCTGACCTCAATTTTGCCATCCGAAACAGTTGTTTCAACCGTTATGGCTGCCTTAGCCTTATCTGGTGGCGCTAAATTCCGGTTTTTTTCATCAATCGCCTGAACCGCATTATCAATCAGATTAACCAGGCATCTCCTGATTATTTCACTGTCCATTTCAACTTCAAAATCACAGCCGGATTTCCTGATAAGCTGAATTCCCGGTGGTATTTCACTTTCCAGCAGTATGTCATCAATCCATTTGTCGATATGCTCGCTTTTCAGTTCAATATCTCGTTTACGTGTGTAGTAAAGCAATTCCTCGATTATTCGGTCGCATCTGGATATGCTTCTCTTGATGCGTTCAACCGGCAGGTGGAGATCAATATCCGCATCCTTCGCGCGCTCATTAATTGTGAAGATTGAACTTGCGATGGTTCCGAGAGGATTGCGAATTTCGTGGCTGACAACCGCGACCAGCTGTCCAAGAGTGGCAAGGCGTTCCTTTATAACAAGTTCTGCTTGAGCCTCCTCAAGCTGTATTGTGCGCTCTTTTACAAGTTCTTCAAGGTGTTCCTGGTGCTTTATTATCTCCTCTTCCACTTTTAATTGTTCTGTAATATCCTCACCAACATTCAATATACCAATTATGTTCCCTTCAGCATCTTTCAATGTTCTTGAGTTCCATTCTATCATCAACTCCCTGCCATCTTTAGTTACAATCGGGTTTACATTATCTCTAATTCCATCTTCATCAATTGCTTTGTCAAAAACACCTTCGATTTTTTCAATGTCGCGTTCGGGCAAAAAAATAGTAAACCAGTCTTTGCCTTTTACTTCATCAATCTTATATCCTGATATATTCTCCAGATAAGGATTAAATAATAGAATTCTACCTTTAACATCCAGAACAAGAATTATCACATTTGCGGTAGCCACAAGACTTTCAGCAAAATCACGTTCTTTGGTTAATTCCTCTTCAATCCTTTTGCGATCTGTAATATCAACCGCCAGTTCAAAATGCACATTACGGCCATCCGGCCATTTAATCATTCGGTCATGCGCCATGAAGTGTCTTTTAAGCACAGGATCATAGTATTCATGGTAATAGGGCTTGCTTAAATCCTCCATTAATAATTCGTTCACACAAGGATCACAGGGCTTATCAAATGCCCGAAATGCCTTATAGCATTTTTCTCCAACCGGATCTCTCGCAAATACTTTCTTACAGTGCCTGTTCACATAAAGTATATCGTATGTGTTCAGGTCAGAGACGTAGATTATTTCGTTAACGCTGTCAAAGATGGCTAAAAGCTGCTCGTGCTCAGCTTTTAATTTTTCCTTTTCACTTATTCGAGTAATCGACATGCCAATCTGACCTGCTATTGTTTCAATAGCTGTTCGGGAGAAATTCGGAAATTTATCAATTACATGAGAAGCAATATTAAGGCAGGCAATAACTCTACCCTCGTGTTTAACCGGCACAATCGCAATTGCACGGAGATTTTCCTCTTTTCTTTTTTCAAGAGGGAATCCGAGTTCCTGATGTGTGGAATACATGGCGTTGCCTTCCATCACCTTGACTGTTTGAGATGAGCCCGCATCAAATCTGCCAGCGGCATCAACGAAATTCGCGGGCAATCCCTCATGAAAAACAAGTTCCAAAGCGCCTGTGTTTTCATCAACAACATAGATTCCACCGCAATCCATTCCGGCCGCATCAATTGCCGCCCTGAGACTGATTTTCAACGCCTTTTCATAGTCGGTCTCGTCGGCAAGGGCAATTCCTAGATTATGCTGAATTCGCGTCAATTCCGTTCTTTGTTTTCGCTCAGTAACATCCACTCCAACACTCCAGGATGCCCACCCTTTAATTGGAACTGTTTTTGCGATATTAGACCAGCTTATTGTTTTTGTGGTGCCGTCTTTGCATGTTAAATCAATCTCCCAATCTCGAAAATCATTGCCGAGTTCAGCCCATTCGGACATAATCTTTTCAAGGTATCCCTCATCAGGATAGAGAATATGATTCGCATTTGGATTGTTGATTATTTCATCAGCGCGATAACCTGTTACACGCTCACATTCCTTGTTCCAGAAGATGAAATTACCTTCGGAATCCATTGCGTTCAGTAAAACAGGCATGCTTTCAATAATCTTTATAAGGCTGATATCATGCTCAGTTGTCGATTTTTCAGTCATTGTGCCATCGGAGTACCAGTTTTGTTATATTACTAATAATCTATTGGAGGCACCACGCTAAAGCATGGTGTTATTTTATAAATCTAATTTTCTTAATCAGACCCCATTTCACCCACAAATCACAAAAAGACGTGATGTGTGGGCGGCACCCATCTATGACTTGCCAACCTAACCTGCCAACCTATTAACCTGCCAACCTGCTAACTTACTAACCTACTAACCTACTAACCTACTAACTTACTAACCTACTAACTTACTAACTTACTAACCTGCTAACTTACTAACCTGCTAACTTACTAACCTACTAACCTACTAACCTACTAACCTACTAACCTACTAACTTACTAACCTACTAACTTACTAACCTGCTAACCTACTAACCTGCTAACTTACTAACCTGCTAACTTACTAACCTGCTAACCTGCTAACCTGCTAACCTGCTAACTTACTAACTATTTCTCGTAACCGTATTTCTCAATGAATACGCCAGCCGTGGAATTGACTTTTTTGATTTCACCGGATGTCATTTTCTTCTTCCACTTGACAGTTATTTCAGGGTCAAGTTTACCGCTGGCTTCCGGCACCCAGTTCCATCTTTCAGGATATGGGTCATTTTCGCTGCTGTATTTTAAATAGTCATCGGAATAACCGCAGCCTAAAAACTCGTAGAGTTCTTTGCAGGTTTCCTCAGGTTTGCAGATAAGGTCCTCATAACGAACGGTGTAAAAATCATCACGCTTGAGCAGTTGAGAGATTTTTTTATCCTTCGAAAGCATTTCATTGAGGATTTCATCGCCGCGATTTCTATCTTTAAAACGTTGCGCGGAATTCCAGATGCCGCGTGGGTCTCGAACTGTATAGATATATTTAGCGCCCGGGAAAGCGGTTATCATCTGATCCAGGAACTCGATGTACCACGGCCATTTGTCACCGACTACTTTTACATTGCATCTTGACGCGAAGTCATTCAGCGCCTCGGTAATAACCTCTTTGTATGGCTGCATTGGAAATGAAAACTGTCCGGTGATTTTATGGATTATTCGGGATTTGATTGAAAATGGATTTGATGACTTCAGTCTTAATGACCACTGGGTAACATCATCTTTTGAATAACCGTGCTTGCTCCAGGCTTTAGATTCAGGATTAAAAATGCTGGATTCATTACGTGGATTTAGAAAATACGCTTCCCACAGGCACGCGATATCGGGATGCTGGTCTAGTAATCGCGCGAGGATTGTGGTTCCGCTTTTCTGGCATCCGATGCAGAATAAATAGGATGGAGTATTGTCTGTTTTATCAATGTTGTTCATTTCGATTTCGCCTTCCAAACAGTCCGATTATGGATGGGTCGATTTTAAGGTTCCTTCTGACAATGACGTACATTGCAAATTTCCAAACCATCGTGCTTATCATCGTCGCAATTGCAGCTCCTTTTAAGCCCATCACCGGTATAAGGATAACATTAAGTGTGATGTTAATAAAAGCTGTAATACCCATAACAATTGCAGCCTCTTTCTGGTAACCGGTCATGGTGAGCAGATATCCGACTGACCCGGTAAGGGCATTAACACTTTGTCCGGCAACAAGGAAAACCAGTGCGCCATATCCAGCTTTGAACCCCTCCCCGAAAAGTCCAAGCAGCCATGTACCGCAAAACAGCATGATAATCGCTGCCGGCACTGTGAATATCGCGATTCCAAGCGCTGACAGAGATGCCATCCGTTGAAGTTCCTTTTTTTTATTTTGTGCATACAGATGTGAAATCAACGGCGCTGCAATCAGATTAACCGCAGTCAAGCCCAATACCATGAAATTCGCCAAATGAACCGACACGGAATATATCCCGGCGTCTGTCGTTCCCTTGAACAATCCAACCATGATGACATCCACTCTGTGGTTAATCACATTAAATCCTGCCATCATAAGAAGTGGGAGCATTACGCTTATCCACTCTTTTAGACGAATCTCCTCCGAGGCTTCCTGCGTTTCGGATGATACAATTCGATTTGTCCATCGTGAGATAATAATCAATGCTCCCACGAACGCAGTGAAATGCAGAATCATAGCGGAGAATGCATCCAGTGATCTGTCAGACACCATAATAATAAGCACTAAAATAGCCAACAAAGCAGGTTGTATTATTAGTTCAGGCAATACGGCAAGGATCACTTTCTGCATCGAGCGCATAATCGCCTGCCTGACCTGAACAAGCGCCATTACAGGAAGTACCAGACATCCTATCCAGAACGTCATTTTTAAATCAGTGGCAATGTGGTCTCCCAAAGCAAAAACCACAAGCGCGACAAGAATTCCCACTGATATACTTGCGATAAACGCTATTTTATTCCCGGTTCTTAAAACGCCCTTGAGAAGTCCCCATTCCTCATTAGCGCGGTACGCCGCGGCAAATCGAAGCAAAGTAGTGTCTATTCCAAGTTTGCCCAGAAGAATAAGTATCATCAGCCATGAAATGACATAGGTGAAAATACCGTATTGACCCTCGCCAAGTATTCTCGCGAGTAGAATCTGCACGCCAAACGCAATAGCGATACCGCCGATTTTCACCAGGAAAGTACCGCCGGCGCCACGCATTAAAACGGCATCCGTACTGCCGCCCTGCAATTTATCTTTTAAATCCGCTATTTTGGGAAAGTGATTTGCCATTTTGAAAGCACTAGTGCCAGATTGCTGATTATTAGAGAATATGTCTAAATATTGATACATCAAACATGAACCAGAAGTGAATATCGAATCGTTCTATCCGTAAAAAGGGGCATTCACCGATAACGGGGAACGTCCACATGAGGCTTCAAATCTGACGTTATCAATATACCATACTGCAAACCCGCATTTATACTGTATTTATTCACATGATTGGGACATTCCCCTTTTTACTACCGTCGTGAAATATTCCAAGTTTTTCTACATTCTATCAAAAGATATAAACACCGCTATTTTAGGTGCATGACTGAAAATGGATTCCGGGTCAAGCCCGGAATGACATAACTTCAAATCTGGAATAATAATAAAACTGATAGCCCTACTCGTTAGAATTCCCTACTCGTTAGAATTCCCTACTTGTTAAAATTCCCTACTCGTTAAGAATTCCTTTCTCTTTCAGCATCGCGATAACCGCATCGACCGATTCCCGCACATCCAGTTTGTCAGTTGCAATTTGCAGTGATGGCGTTTCGGGCGACTCGTACGGCGCGCTTACACCTGTGAATTCGGGAATCTCTCCGGCTCTCGCTTTCTTATACAGTCCTTTCGGATCGCGTTCCTCGCAAATTTCAACCGGAGCATCGATGTGAATTTCAAAGAAACGAGTTTCGCCGATAATATTCCGCGCGGATTCCCTGTCCGCGCGATATGGGGAAATAAACGATGTAACCACAATCAAGCCCGATTCATTAAACAGTCTCGCAACTTCAGCGATTCGTCGTATGTTCTCCTTTCTGTCTTTTGGTGAAAATCCAAGGTCACGATTCAGCCCGTGACGGACATTATCGCCATCAAGGACATAACACGCGTGGCCGTCATCAACAAGGCGTTTTTCGATTCCATAGCCGATTGTGGATTTGCCTGATCCGCTGAGTCCTGTAAGCCAGATTGTAACCGGTTTCTGTGCGAGAAGTCTCTGTCGGTCTGTGTCTGTTACTTCGCCAGACTTTCGTGAAATATGTTTGCTGACAATTTTCTTTTGGTTATTGCCAACCGATGCCCGATATCGTGAGCGGTCAATAATCATTCCGGCGCCAAGTGTCGCGTTTGTCATTGGGTCAATTATTATGAATCCGCCGGTTGCGCGATTTTTACGGTATTCATCGTAGGGAACAGCCTTGAACAGATCAACCACAACTCGCCCTATTTCGTTTAGCTGAAGTGTTTCGGCATTCTCACGATGCAAATCATCCGGGTCAACCCTGTAAAACAGTTCACTGATTCGCGCTCGCACCACGTTCGTTGAGTTCTTTATCAGATATTGCTTGTTCAATCGCAAGGGTTCATCGGACATCCAGACAAGCATCGATTCAAATTCACGTTCGAGTTTTGGAAGGTTTCTCGGATGGACAATCATGTCGCCACGGGTGATATCGATTTCATCCTCAAGGCAAAGCGTAACAGACTGCGGTGGGAAAACGTATTCGAGATCGCCGTCATAGGTGGCGATACGCTTGACACGGCTCTTTTTCCCGGATGGCAGCACCATAATCTCGCTGCCAACTCGAATAACGCCGGAAACAACCTGTCCGCAGTAACCTCTGAATCCCTGGTTAGGCCGATTTACACACTGGACAGGAAAACGGAAATCGATGAGATTTCTGTCGCTGCCTATATATACATTTTCAAGATGATTTAACAGCGCAACGCCCTTATACCACGGCATGTTTTCGCTTTTATTTACGACATTATCGCCTTTAAGCGCACTCATTGGAATATAGGCAAGGTCAGTGATATTCAATTTGGCCGCGAATTCGCTGTAAGTTTTTCGTATTTTGTTGAACACCGCTTTGTCATAGCCCACAAGATCCATCTTGTTTACAGCGACCACGATATGCGGAATTCCAAGCAGCGATGCTATGAATCCGTGACGTTTGCTCTGGGTCAAAACACCGTTTTTCGCATCGATTAGAACCACAGCAAGATTCGCTGTGGATGCTCCGGTGACCATATTCCGCGTGTACTGCACATGGCCGGGAGTGTCTGCGATAATGAATCGCCGTTTGGGAGTGGAGAAATAACGGTACGCGACATCTATTGTTATCCCCTGCTCTCTTTCGGAACGAAGGCCATCCAGTAAAAGCGCGAGGTCAACATCATCGCGATTCAAATTTTTTGAGGCTTGAATTACGGATTCGAGCTGGTCTTCATAAATCCCTTTGCTGTCGTAAATCAGCCTGCCAATCATCGTGGATTTGCCATCATCGACACTTCCCGCGGTTGTGAATCTAAGCAGGTCGGCTTCCTGTGTCTGGTGGAGCAGTTCCTGAACGTTGGTTTCAGCCATTCTAGAAATACCCCTCCTTTTTCTTCTGCTCCATTGAACTGTCCTGGTCGTGGTCAATGACTCTTGTTATCCTCTCCGATTTTCTAACCAGCATCATCTCCTGGATTATTTCATCTATCGTCGTTGCTGATGATTCAATCGCGGCGGTGCAGTCGATGCATCCAAGAGTCCTGAACCGGCACATGATTTTTTCTATTTTTTCTCCTGGCTTGAGCGGAACTTTATCCTTGTAATATGGGATTAAAAGGCCGTTTCTGCGAACTATTTCCCTTTCCGCAGCGTAATAGAGAGGATTCATCGGTATATTTTCCAGTTTGATATAGTGCCAGATATCGAGTTCAGTCCAGTTGGACAAGGGGAAAACTCTAATATTTTCGCCTTTGTCCCTGTTGATACGGCTGTTGTAGAGATTCCACAATTCAGGACGCTGGTTTTGCGGGTCCCATTGCCCATGTTCATCGCGGAAGGAATAGACTCTCTCTTTCGCGCGTGATTTTTCCTCGTCCCTGCGACCGCCTCCGAAAGCGGCATCATAGTTCCCTTCCTCAAGAGCGTTTAACAAAGCCTGCGTTTTTAATTGGGAACAACATTTGACCGTGCCTGAATCATACGGATTGATATTGTTATTTATCGCTTCTAGATTTGTGTAAACTTTAAGGTCGGCACCGATTTCCTTTACGAAATTATCGCGAAACTCATACATCTCGGGGAACTTGCGCGTGGTGTCCACATGAAGAAGCGGGAATGGCAGTTTGCCCGGATGGAAAGCCTTCTGCGCCAGGCGAACCATGACAGAGGAATCCTTGCCGACAGAATAGAGCATGACAGGATTCTCGAACTCAGCGACAACTTCCCTGAGAATGTGAATGCTCTCCGCTTCCAGATATTTAAGATTGCTTATTCTATATTTTTCCATTTATGCAATTGAATCCTTTTTTATCAATGCACAGCTATCTGTGGGTTCTAATCATAACCTATCGGTTAAATCAAGTCAGCTAAAAAAACTTAAACCGCGATTAATAAATTAATTGAGACCAAATCGTTTCCGGTGACAATGCCCCGTCTTCGCCCTTACCCCGCCCAGAAATCATTTTTTCCACGATTTATATTTCATATTAATTTGATTAGCAATATAACTATGCCAATGTGGATATTATATTGCATATCACAAGTGATGATTTTCGCATGACAACATCACAATTGTGAGATTGGCTTTTGCGATTAGTGAATTGAAAACGGGGTTTTGTAATGAAACGATATTTAGGGAAATTCAAGAGGTGTCGTCGTACTCTGCTTGAACATTGCCCAGCTGATGAGATAATCGGATTAAGCAGGAAAGAATCCATGCGGATTTATGCCTCACGCATTCCGCACGGTGAGTTTGTTGTGCTGAAGATTACTAATTCAAGGAGCGAATAATGAAGCACTTCAAATTATTTGTGATTGCAGTTTTTATTTTAGCGGCATTCATTGCCATTTCAGGATGCACTGGAAACAACGGACAAGATAATGCCAAAAAGAAAGAACTTCTTATCTACTGTGGAATAACAATGGTTAAACCGATGGTTGAAATCGTAAAAATCATTGAGGTGCAGGAGGACTGTAAAATCATCATATCCAAGGGTGGTTCAGGGAATATGCTGAACTCCATCAAAATCAACAACGTAGGCGACTTATATCTGCCTGGTTCTGAGTCATACATTAACACATGCCTTGAGGAAGGACTTGTTACAAAAACCGCCCATATTGGCTTCAACAAAGCTGCGATGATGGTTCAGAAAGGCAATCCGAAGAATATCACTGCTGATCTGGAAAATCTAGCCAGTGACGAGTATAGAATTGTCATCTGTAATCCAATCAGCGGGTCTATCGGCAAGGAAACAAAGAAGATTCTGGAAAAGAAAGGAATCTTAGATGATGTTCTGGATAATGTCCTTGAACTAACAACAGATTCAAAAGATCTGACTCGTGTTCTCGTGGAAAAAGAAGCAGATTTGGTTGTCAACTGGTTTGCGACATCAACCTGGCCTGAGAACGAACCATACATCGATGTTATCCCAATTAATGATGAATATGCCGAAAAGAAAAAACTTATTATTGGTTTGCTCAAGACATCGAAATATCCTGAGATAGCTGAAAAGTTCATGGAATACGCCTCCTCTGAAAAAGGGCATGACATTTTCAACAAGTATGGTTTATACGATGTCGAGTAATCAGATTTACATTTTTGGAATTACAAAAGGGAGATTTTGAAATGAAGGATATTTTTCAAGAACCAATCAAGCGTCAGATTACTATTATGGTTGTGATGTTTATTGTAGCTTGCGCTATTCTAATTGCAATCGGAGATTATACTCACAGACAGTTCCATAATCATACTCATGAATATGAAAATCAAGTCGCCCGAAGTTCTCTTGGTGAAGTTGTTCTCAAGGAACTGCTAAACATTGAAATGAAACTGGGGCAGATGGCATCAGCAAATGACATTGGAATTGCCGATACTCGAAATGGCGAAATTAAGATATCAATCGAGAACATTGAAAGTGTCCTGCATATTCTTCAAAATGGTGGGGAATTTGATTATGTAATCCCTGTTAATTTCATTGATATGGATGAGATACATCAGCATATCTCGTTTAAGCAGGCTGAAGAGACGGATTATGTTATTGAGGTTCTGGAGCTTACTCCAAAGATTGCTGATTTCCAAATGCTGGCGTCCACTCTTGAAGAGGAAATAATCAACAGAGCAAACGCATCATCCGAAACTGAACTTATTCATGCAGAGAGAAATATCAATCTTATAATGAAACAGGCGGAGTCAATTCAGTATCGATGCAGTGAAATAACAAACAGGATATTTTACGAAACCAATTTAGAAATCGAACGATTGGAGAATGAACATGTCGAGTTAGCGGATCAAATCGCAAATATTCAATACACTGTGACCGCGCTAATTCTACTTGCCGGATTAACCGTGTTTCTTTTTACCATCAAGCAGGTCAGCATGATTTTAAAAGAGAGAAAGGAAGCGGAAATGTCCCTTCGCGCCAGTGAGAGACGTATTAATGAAATAATGAATTTTGTTCAAGCTGGTGTAATGATCATTGATACTGAAACACGAGACATAATATTTGCGAACCCGGCAGCATGTGAAATTATCGGCCTGGAAAGGAATCAGATTTTAAATAACAAATGCCATAAATTCCTGTGTCCCGCTCAGGAGAATGAGTGTCCAATTCTAGACCTTGGGCAGGAAGTTGACAATGCGGAAAGGATACTTTTGAAAGCAAGCGGGGAGAAACTTGATATTTTAAAGAGGGTACAGCAAATCACACTTGATGATAAACCCTGCCTGCTTGAGACATTCATTAACATATCAGAGCGTAAAAAAGCAGCTGAACAATTAGCGGAAATGAACGAGAAACTGGAGCAGCGTGTGGAGGAGCACACTCAGAAATTGGAACAGGCGATTGTTGTTGCGAATCAACTGACCAAGAAAGCGAATGCGGCGAATGTCGCCAAGAGTGAGTTTTTAGCCAACATGAGCCATGAGATTCGAACTCCGATGAACGGAATCATGGGTATGACCGAGTTGCTGCTGGATACAAGTCTAAACGAGGAGCAGACAGAATTCGCTGAAACGGTTAATAACAGCGCAAATGCATTAATGGCAATTATCAATGATATTCTCGATTACTCCAGGATTGAATCCGGCAAACTGAAACTGGAGACGATTGACTTTAGCCTTCGAAACAATCTTGAGGAGATTTGTGATCTGCTCGCAGTTAAAGCCCAGGATAAGAATGTTGAATTCATTTTGCTGGTTGACCAGGATGTACCCTCACACTTAAAAGGAGATCCAACACGTCTCAGGCAAATACTTACAAACCTAATCGGGAATTC
>JAGGVT010000120.1 GCA_021157815.1 bacterium
GAATCAAGTTCAGAATGACAATTTATCACCCAATTGGTGAATTCAATGTTAACCAGGAAAGCGAGAGCTTCCCACATAACCTGCGAGCCGTAGGTGATACGAAAATATCCCATCGCGGATTTAGGGTTGTTTCTTCTATGCAGGCTGGCGAAAAACTTCCTTGATTAGTTCATCTGTGAGGGAAATGTCGGGATTGCGTTTGAGAGCTTTGTTTATCATGCGGAATGCTTCAGTGCGTTTGTAGCCGAGTTGTATCAGAGCTGCAACAGCATTACGTTTAAAATCAGGCATCCGGCTTTCATCCATGCTTGAATCAACCACATTGCCCTCGGGAAGGAATCCGGTCATTTTACCTTTTAGTTCAGCCACCATTTTTTCAGCGCTTCGTTTTCCGATTTCAGGCAGCGATGACAGGAATTTAATATCGCCCGTTTCAATCGCGTTTGCGATTTGTTCCAGCGGTTCGACAAGCGACTTCACCGCGCGTTTTGCTCCGTAGTCTTTTACCTTGATTATGCGCTCGAAGAATCTCTTTTCACTATCGTTGAGAAATCCAATAAGGCGTGGAGTCATTTTCCCGAATCCACCTGCGGATTCGATATCGTAAATTGTGGAAAATGTAACTTCATCACCGATTTGAAATCTGTCTTTGACTGTTTTCATGATAATCGCCGGCAGGAGGATTTCATAGTAGATACCGTTGACATCGACAATCACATGATAGTCGTCGGGGATTTCGTTTAATATGCCGCGAATTTTAGCTATCATTTTTTTTATAGATTTGAATGGAGCACCATGCTAAAGAGCGTGTCGAGAAAGTCATTATAATTGGCGACTGACACCATTTAACTGTTCCTAAGCCAGACTAAGGATGATGTTCCGTCATTCCCGCGAAAGCGGGAATCCAATTTTCTTTTCTGGAGAGTTGGCATCTCGCATTTTTAAATGGATTCCCGCTTTCGGGGCTGTTGAAAAAGCCCGTTTTGTCCCAGACCGTAGGGGCAACTCTCCGTGGTTGCCCTGTATTTATGCCAATATTTAGGGTAGGCACAGAGACCCACCCCCTACATTCAGCCCTTTTTCAACAGCCCCTTTCGCGGGAATGACGGTTTAATTGACGAATAATGATTTCAGTAACCAATTTAATTTTTATCCTCTACCATTAAAATGCAACGACTTTCCCGACAAATTCTAAAGCAAGGTGTTATTTTAAAATAATTAAAATCAAATTCCCAAACCCTCCTCCGCATGCATCCTGGCATGAGTGATAGCGCACGCTAAAGCATCGGAAACATCCGAGGGTTTGATTTCACCTTTCACATTGAGAATGTCTTTCACCATCATGTTGACTTGATCTTTTGGCGCTCTTCCGTTTCCGGTCAACGATTTTTTAATGTGCGTCGCGCTATAGCTGACAACCGGAATTTCACAATGAGCGGCGGAAAGGAAAATAGCCCCTCTCGCGTGTCCCATGATTATCGCCGTTTTCGGGTGCGCGTAATGCGAATACAAATCCTCGACAATCATAATGTCGGGTTTGAATTCATCGAGTACCGATTCAAGTTCATCATGGATAATCATGACACGCTTTTCCAGAGGCTGATTGACACGGGTTCGAATCACACCAGCCTCGACCAGGTTCATGTCCCAATCGTCAGACTCGATGATTCCGTAGCCTGTGATATTCAATCCGCAATCTATACCCGCAATCCTCATATTCTGATTATACTAAAAATTTATTCACCTTTAAAGCTTATTGTTTAGAATAACAGAGGATTAAGAGCGTGTCGGAAAAGGTATCGCAAACACAATGCCCCCACCCCAGCCCTCCCCGCGAGCGGGGAGGGAGAATGTTATCTTTTCCCTTTGCAAGTGTATATACCGGGTATATAGGTTGCAAATGCAAAAAACATTTCCCCCGCTCGCGTGGGGACTAAGGGGGGAATGAGATTTAAAATGGCCTCACCAGTTCACGGAAACTTTTCGGGATGATTAACCTCCACGTTGGTTCAAGTTCACCCATGCCCTCCGGGATGTTGCGGTCGAGATAATATATTGTGTCACCCGCGATATTTTTTTTAAGCGATTCGAGTATATCGGGCGGCACATCCCATCTGTCGCGAAGAAAATCGAGAGTGAATCCGACTTTTGCCATGAGTGTCTTGTTGCCGATTTTCTCAAGATACTCCATCAGAAGAAGATAGTTTAGAAAACCGAATGAACTCATCGTGCGATAGACACGAACCATTCCACCTGCCAGTTCGAATCTGCTTAAACAATCGAGAAAAGTACGTTCGAGGTCGCTGACATATACATCGAGATTATCCTTAAACGGGTGGGATTTATATCCGAAAAAGTGCACCGTGTGGACATTCTGAAACGTGCGCTGCTCGAATGTGAATTTGCGGAATCTCTCGGGTGAGGTTATCACTATTCGATGAAGGGGAGTATCGACGAAGCCGTAAATGCGCAGCGCTGTGTAGTGGCTGAAAAAGTAAGGATCAACGAGTCTGCTTCCAACCATCACCAGATCGGGTGAGTAGTCTTTATCTTGGAATTCAAATGGTATCACGCAGTACAGTCCGGCTTTGATTTGCTTGAGATATCCGTGCTGTTTCATGTAGTGGACAGCGTTACGAGCCTGCTGCTTGTCTGGAAAATGCCGTGACGCTTCTTCCAGCGAGAATACTCGTTGGTCATAAAATGTCCTGTATAGTTTGGGAACCACGAAATCACCTCCGAATAATTCGTTACATTCTACACAATGATGCACGGAATTCAAGAGAATTAATCAAATTTAATGAGATTTAATTCTACTTAATCGCAATATATATGATTTTTCGGGATTAAACGAGGCAAGCTGGGTTGGCGAAATATATCAAGTTGCAATTAATATGAATAATGCATATCAATCGCGCAATGGTTTGGTGTCGGACACCTTGATATGATTCAGGATCGGGTATTTCGGGTTGGGTTCCCGGTTGCGATGAAATATTCCCTTCAGGATTGGGAATCTGTGGAGAAGCATTTGGGATAAACTTATCGCCGAGATCAACTCCGGGGATATTCCTTAGAACGTCTGTTGGAACGGAATATGGCCCATGACTGTGTATGTTTGGAGGTCCCTGGGGGAAGACATCCTCCGGTGAGATTATTTCAGGTGTATGTTTTTTCTTGTACTCATCTGCCAGTTTAGTGGGGTCTGGCGGTTGAATGCAATATTTTGCGGTGAAACTGACAGGTTCACCCTCTTTGATTTCATCAAGATCGATTTCAGGTGGTGCTATCGGTTGCGGGTAAGTTGATTTCTGCTCAGTAGGATCAACCTCTTGTCCTGAATCTGTTGAAGATGCAGAATCCTTGATTGCCTCGTTGAAGGCATCATACGCGGCTTTTTCGGCGGCGCGTTCAAGAATCCGCTTCTCGCCAATTTGCGCTCTGACAACGTTTTCAGGTGCTTTCCCCTTGCGGAAACCCTTGATATCTGTGTTTTCCTTGAACTCGTTGAGAATGTCAGGAATGTGCTTTTCAACCTCTTCCCACCCAAACTCAATTTTGAGTTCATGCTGTATTGGGTTGATTTCCTTATGTTTAACTTTTAAGTGCAATCGTTTAAAAAACCTGGTTTGTATTTTGAAAAAACCTAAACCTTCATATTTACATTAAGCTTGATTGCGACATTTATTTAATTTTATCTTTCTTCCTTCTCTCATTAAGATAAGAATATATAATATCCGTATTCTCATGGTTTTTTCCATAATCGATATGTGAGAATGAATTAATCCTTAATGGCGCACTTGATATTATAACCTCAACAAGATCGCTATTATGTTTTTCAAGTTTAATCTCTATCCTCTCACCGAGAGTTTTCCAACTTATATCTGTTCTAGCTAAAATCAAACCATTCGCAACATCCTTCTTAAATACATAACAGTTGTTAATCTCATTAAGTGATTCTATACACAATCTGAGAACAACATCGAAACTGTCTTTCATGAGAATATTTTTCTGTATCACCTGTGCATTATGATCTAAGGAATTATCTCTTGCGATTTTGAGGAGATAAAATTCCCAAAAAGGGATAATAATGCCTGGGATGTATGTAATAAAAATGCAAATAAATACAAGTAAAAAATGATTAATCCGCAGGTTGTTAGTACTCAAGATCAAATAGATTAGCATATAATAAATTAAAAAAGCTGTTGAAGATCTTATTAAGTATAACTTCATTTTTAATACCTCATTAAATTTAAAAGAATGATCTCGATACGATTGTTTATTATTTCTTTATGAACAAACAGACAAATCAGCACAAATAATCTTACTATCTCAAATGGCTGCATAACTTTCAATACATGACCAATATGATAAAACTGCTTCATAGAGACAAACACTAAGACAAGTAATGGCCATACCACCTCCAAAGAAACCAGCACCTCCTGCTATTCCAGGCAATATACCAATAATTCCACCACCAATAAATCCAGCAATTCCACCAACTACGACACCGAAGATCGTGGCACCTATTATAAGAGGTTGACATCTGTTCCAACAATTCGTGAACTGCTCACAAGCTGGACATAAACAATTAAGGTATATATTACATATATTGGATGTGCTAAGATACTTTTTAAGCATTGGAATGCCTCTATTACATGCTTCCGTTAAACCATATCCTGCTAAAGCGGCCAGAACACCAATTCCAGCGGTAGTGCCAACACTGCTTGGAAGTCGACGTGGATTACCCGGTTTATACCAAGGTGGATACATATAGCCTGGTGCCTTAATGCTTAAAGGTATTAATTCTATGTTATCCCATGGGTCACCCCCATCTCCCCATGGACCAATATTTGGTGGGCCAAAAACAGTGGAACCACCTGTCCCCCCAAGCATACTACCACCACCCATTGCAGCAGGAGCATTCTCGCCGTCACCTGCCCAGCAACACTTACAGTCACAGTCACCTTCAGATGTATAATGGCAATGATTCCATAGGATATCTACTCGACGCGAATCACCACAACACGCATCTGTCCAGGAAGGTTCATCATCCCATAAACAGCATAATTCAAAGCATGGGTCTGGTGAACTTTCACGATCTATGCATTCACTGGGATAATAAACAGCACATTGCCTTTCTTCACCCTCTTCAGTTCCACCTTCTCCATTACCTCCACCTCCAGAACCACCGCCAAGATTTCTGAATGGTGAGCGTGTGAGTCCTCCACCTCCACCATCAGTTCCGAAACCTCCACCAAAACTGCCTCCTTCAGCCGGCATAATATCCCAGCCTCCGGGCTGATAACCACTGGTGTCGGAAAGCTGCAATGGTCTGTTGTAAGCATAAATGTAGGGATTGACACTTAGTGGTGTCATCTTACTTGGTGCTCGTGCGATAGTGAACGGATCCTTTTGCAGGAATTGACCGAGCATTGGCGAGTAATGCCTAATCCCCATGCGATAGAAATATCCGCGCTCTTGATTCGCAACCGACGTATGAAACTCCTTATCCTCTAAAAACCCGCCGTGATACTGAATGTGATTCTC
>JAGGVT010000026.1 GCA_021157815.1 bacterium
AAACTATCGTTTATTGAACATACCTAGAAAATTAGAACGTAAACTAATTGAAATTGGCTATACTGCTTAACCGAGTGACATTCGGGACTATCCCCTTTTTTTACGGGAGGGCAAATAATCCATACAGTTTATTGAAGCGCCTTTTTTTCCAGAGGTCTCGATTAGAAATAATTGTATATGCAATTGCTCATTTGACCGTAACCACCAAAAGTGCTTTAATGAATATATTACTATTTGAATTGGCAGCAATTGCCTGTTCAATTTGATAACAATTTATTACAGGAGAACTACAATGAGACATGTGACTATTTGTTTATTCACTATGTTTTTGGTGTTAATGGGCTGTTCCGGTGGTTCGAATACTCCTGTATCACCGCAGGGGAATGGAGCGTCTGACACACTCGACAGCATTCCTATCATTGGAGCGTCGATTTTCGATGACGGCTCATTTGACGCTGTTGGAATGTTTGGCGAGTATGAGCTTACGATCAATCCGGAAGATTCAACAGCTGAACTGACAGCAAAACGAATCGCGGCAATCGGTGAGGATTACATCGTAAGCGGAGTTAATTTTTTCACCATTGCGCCATGCGCGACTTGCCTGAAAATTAGCGGGATCGCGATTGATATGGATGGCAACGCGGTTTTAACATTCTCAATAAGACATCCATTCCCGGCGGGCAATACAAGCGAACCGCCATCAGCGGCGAATCGACTCGATCTAGATGTCTTCGACCTTGCGATGGTGATTGTGCCATCCGAAGCGACTGCGACAACCTACAGTATTACTGGCAAAGGCGTTTACACAGGATACTGTATTAATCCTGACGGCTACACAACGGAACTTGCAGATGTGGTTAGCGATACTGCAGCCATGCCGTTTTTCCTTGCAGTTGATGACAGCGATACCGGAACAAGCACGTTCAACAAATTCGCGATGGGCGAAGAAGACATGACGTTCGATGCCGGATTCGACCTGTCTGCCGGAGTGCTTAGCTTTGACATGTATCTTACGATGGGATACGGATTCAGCGCAAAGAGACCCGACAGGCTTCAGCCGAAATACTATAATCCTGAATTCAACCGTAAAGCCGCATGGAAAGTGGTTGTAACTCCACCTGAGGGTGATGACCCGCCTGAAATGGCGAATACATGGAATGACATGAATGGCACAGATCTGTGGCCTGTAACAGTCGAGGTTTACGACTGGCAGCAGGGGGCAACGGTTTATACAGGAGAACCTCTTGAATTCGGCGATGCTGGTTCAGACAACGTTTTCGCATCCAGTGAAATTGCGAGCGTTTCTGTTGAAATACCCGGCATGAATTCATCGCTCCAATCAGTAACCATTCCCGACAGTGGAACTGGACATCCACTTGATCCCTGCATCTACACTATTCCAATTGCAAATCAGAACCTTCTGGCTGAGGGTGAGTATGTTGGACTTGTTAAAGTAACAGATGAGCGCGCTGTTCTTACACCAGCCGATGGTCGTGATTTCCTTATCGATACGCCTAATGGCATTGAACTTATCAACTACGAAATGCCTGAATATGCGACATATCAGACTTTTACCGCGACAGTTGTTATCGGAAATCAGGCTCCGATAATCGATTCAGGTGTTGATGGGGACGATACGCCTTTCATTCTTGCAACGGATGAAACCTACACTGTTGTGGCTCATGATCCTGATCTTGATGTTCTTACCTACTCATGGACTGTTACAGATCTCGCAACAATGGCTGAGGTCATTTCAGATGATCCCGGCTATGGTGATGGGACAATCGATATCGATTTTGCCACGATTGGTGCTGCTCTTGATGACCAGTACGATATCGACTGCGATGTCAGTGACGGTATTGCCGCTCCGGTACCTGCAACCACGTTGACAGTTACATGTAACAATGTATTGTTCTTCGATGACATGGAATCAGGCGAGGGTGAATGGCTGACTTCTCACACCGGTCCGAATAATGGCTGGTCTATTGTCGCTGGCGGTAACGGTAACTGGTGGCATTCAAACGGTGGTTCAAGTATTTCGACTTCCGGAGGCACCTGCTCGAAACTCTGGACACCGGAAATTACTATTCCAGCAGGAATCAGTGAGTGCCATCTTGAAATATATCACAGGGCAACAGGGATATTCAGTTCAAACACGGTCTTTAACGGTCCCGCCCTGGTTACATCCAGTAATGATGGTGTAACTGCAAACAAGGTTGTTTTTCCAGTGATTTCCGGTCCTCAATATAGCAATTGGACTTATCCATATACTTCTGTTTATCATTTCGGTATGGCGTATGTATGCAATCCGTTTAACTGCTGGGGAGTTCCGGCATGGACTAGCGTTACTACAACAACTACCAGTGTTGTTGACCTATCTGATCCTTCATACACGAATCTGATTGGGCAAACACTTAGAATCGGTTTCATTTATGGTCAGGGGCTTTGGTACACCGGCGATTTAACCTGGGGTGTCGATGATGTTAAAATAACTGTTACACCGTAGCTTTTTACACGGTGGTTAATAGTGGAGATTTTATTTTCCCCGGTCGATTATGGCCGGGTTTTTTGTGAATTGATTTGGTAGCTTGATAATTCTGAATGATATAATGGTTCTTGTAATGATTTGGATATTGCCATATAATATCATTATCCATACAATCCATATTTGGAGGGTTGTTTTATGAGACCTTTATTATTTATTCTGGCTCTTTTTGTCTTTTCGTTGGTGGGATGTTCATCCAGCTCCAACAATCCCACGACTCCTCAGAGCGATGGAATATCAGTCGCATCAGATATTGGAAGCGCTCTGGGAATGCTTGGAGCCTATGAACTCAGCATTAATCCTGAGAACAACACGGCTGAATTAACCGCAAAACGAACCAATGCGATTGGTGAAAGCTATATTGTGAGTGGAATTGGTTTTTTCACGATTTCACCTTGCCCGGATTGTTTTAAAATAAAAGGAATCAGCATGACTCCTGAAGGATTCATTGCTCTTACTTTTTCAATCCGGCATCCGTTTGACCCGGGCGACACACTCAAGCCGCCAACGGCGATAAATCGCCTTGACCTGGATGTTTTCGACCTCACGCTTGTTATTGCTCCAAAAGAAACGATTCCCGAGGCATTTTCACTTGGAAACGCATATGCGGGAATCTGTGTCGATACGGACGGTTACACAACAGAACTTTCCAATCTGGTTGAGGATACGGCATCTCTGCCGTACTACCTTGTTATCGATGACAGCATCGGTGGTATCAGCACATTTAACAAGTTTAAGATGGGCGAGGAAACTGAGTTCGATGTAATATTGGATTTATCAGGCAGTACACTTCTATTTGATTTGTATCTCACAATGGGATATGGATTCAGCGCGGTAAAAGCGGACAGGCTTCATCCGGCGTATTATAATCCTGAGTTTAACAGAAAATCCGCGTGGAAAGTGGTTGTTACACCTCCTGAGGGTGATGACCCACCCGCACTGGGGAACACATGGCAGCATGACGACAGCACAACTCCTTTCAGTGTTACAGTTGAAGTTTATGACTGGCAGATTGGCGCGAATGTTGATCCTGCACTTACGAATCCGGACGACATTTACGCGGCATCCGGAGTCTCTGCTGTCTCCATGGAGATTCCCGGTATGACCGCTGCATACGCAACTGTGAATACACCTGACAGCGGGACTGGAATGCCGGATGATCCGCTTGTTTACACAATCTCAATGGCGAATGAAAATCTTCTTGAAGCTGGCGAATACACAGGTCTGATAAAAGTAACAGATGAGCGTTTGCCTCTTGCGCCGCCTCCGATTGATTCCCGCGATTATCTAATTGACAGCCCTGATGGTGTCGTGCTGGAGAATTATGAGATTCCTGAATACGCGGCATATCAAATATTTACCGCTACTGTTGTTGAGGGAGTGTCGCCGCTTGAGGGATGGCTTTGTTACTCGCATGACCCACAGCATACAGGCGTGGCGGATTGTGTTCTCGACCCCGCGGCACTTGAACTGAAATGGGCATTTCCAACCGGTGGCGATATTAAATCCTCACCCGTTATTTCAGCGGGAATAACATATTTCGGAAGCGATGACGCCAACGTTTACGCGGTTGACCTTGCGACAGGAACAGAGGTTTGGAGTTACACAGCCGATATGGCGGTTTGTGGGACTGCCGCGATTGGTGAGGATGCTATCTATATCGGAACTGAGGGCGGTTACCTGTATTCACTGCTGAAATCAGACGGTTCTGAAATCTGGAATTACCAATTCACGTTCACCGGAATGAGCGGCGCGGATGGTTTGAAGGTGCGAGGAGCGATTCTGGTGGATGGCCGTGTGTATTTCTGTGCAAATAACGGCAGTGTTTATGCTCTTAACGCAACCGATGGTTCGGAAATATTTGTTGTGCCAACACCACTGCCCTCCAATGGCAATTCACTCCGCACAGTGCCGGCATATTACGAAGCTGAAGACCAATTAATTGTTACTGCTGACAGTTACGATGTTATCTGTTTCGATGCCTTTGACGGCACAGAATACTGGCGTAAGTACAATGGTGAGTTCATTGGATGCTCACCAACGCTGGATGGCGATTATCTTTACTTTTTTGATGATGAATTCACAAGGAAGTATGAACTTTCCGGTACCGCGTCTCCGACTCTTATTTGGGAGGAGGCGTTGAATCCTCACCCGTTTGTAACAGCGGGCTCAGGCGCGCTTGATGACGGGCATTATTATACTCTGACTCTCATACCCGGAAAACTGCTCGCAAATGATCGTGATACTGGAACCATTGACTGGTTTGCTCCTCCTGAGTTGATTCAGGGATTTTCCAATGCTCCCGCAGTTAGTGGAGGCGTTGTCTATTTCGCATCGACATACGGTGTGTTATATGGTTATGACACAGCAACCGGTACGGAAGTTTTCAATTATGATATCGGTGAAATAGTTGACGGGTCATCTGTCGCAATCCATGATGATCGCCTGCTTGTTGGCTGTTGCGATGGCAGCATGTACTGTTTCGGAGAAGTTTAGAGCGTTTACAGTCTGAGATTAATATATTGTTGATTTAAAATCACTGCTGTCCGGTTAAATTTGAAGATAAGTAAAAACTGAGAATAATCCACAACGGTAGTAAAAAGGGGGCTGTCCCAAAAAGTGAATAAGTACTGTATAAATGAGGGTTTACAGCATAGTGTATTGATAACATCAGATTTGAAGCCTGTTGTGGACGTACCCCATGATT